>JAUIKV010000041.1 GCA_030430615.1 Bacteroidia bacterium | reverse complement strand
CAAGTCAATTGGTGTGAAAACCTCATTGTCACGCACATTCATGCGCTCACGGATGGTTCGCGCCATACGCGACAAACCAACTCCAAACTGTCCGGCAAGCTGCTCACCAACTGTACGGACCCTTCTGTTTGACAAGTGATCGATATCATCTACTTCAGCCTTGGAATTCACCAGGTTGATCAGGTTCTTGACGATGGTGATGATATCCTCCTTGGTAAGAACGCGCTGCTCGATGTCGACGTCCAGACCAAGTTTTTTGTTCATTCGGTAACGACCTACCTCACCCAGGTTGTAACGCTGCTCAGAAAAAAACAATTTGTTGATGATTCCCTTTGCTGTTTCGTAATCTGGCGGCTCTGCATTACGCAACTGCCTGTAGATATGCTCGACAGCCTCCTTTTCAGAGTTTGTCGGGTCTTTTTGAAGTGTATTGTGAATAATGGCGTAGTCACCGGCCTCGTTGTCGAGTTTGTGCAATAAGATTGTCTTGGCACCCGATTCAACGATTTCGTCGATGTGTTCTTTTTCCAAAATTGTATCCCTGTCGAGAACGATCTCATTTCGCTCGATGGATACTACCTCTCCGGTATCTTCATCCACGAAATCCTCGAACCAGGTCTTGAGCACACGAGCAGCAAGTTTTCTGCCCATTACTTTCTTCAATCCCGTCTTGGTCACTTTGACCTCCTCTGCGAGGTCGAAGATTTCAAGTATGTCCTTGTCGCGTTCAAAACCAATGGCCCTGAAAAGCGTGGTTACCGGTAATTTTTTCTTACGATCAATATAGGCGAACATCACCTGATTGATATCGGTCGCAAATTCGATCCAGGATCCTTTGAACGGGATCACACGAGCCGAGTAAAGCTTGGTTCCATTGGCGTGGAAAGACTGACCGAAAAAGACACCTGGTGACCTGTGCAACTGCGACACGACAACGCGCTCAGCGCCGTTGATCACGAAAGTTCCACTGTGGGTCATGTAAGGGATCACTCCCAGGTAAACGTCCTGAACGATGGTTTCAAAGTCCTCATGCTCCGGGTCCGTACAATACAACTTGAGACGCGCCTTAAGAGGAACACTGTAGGTAAGTCCTCTTTCGATACACTCCTGAATGGAGTAACGAGGGGGATCTACAAAATAGTCCAGGAACTCTAAAACAAAATTATTTCTGGTATCTGTGATAGGAAAGTTTTCCATGAAGGTCTTATAAAGTCCTTCGTCACTTCTCTCATCAGATTTGGTCTCCAACTGAAAAAAATCTTGAAAAGATTTGATTTGAATATCTAAAAAGTCCGGGTAGTCCGTGAGCAATTTAGCCGATGCAAAGTTTACTCTTTGGTGTTTTTGTTTCGTTGCCAATGGAGAAAATTTTTAATTAAAAATGTAAGAACGAATGTATACGCAAAATGGTTTAGGCCTTAAGGGTATGACCCCAAAGACCTAAACCTTAAATGGTTGAATATTGAGCTTATTACTTGAGCTCAACCTCAGCACCAGCTTCTTCCAAAGATTTCTTAAGACCTTCGGCCTCATCTTTAGAGATACCCTCCTTGATAGGTGCTGGAGCGCTATCAACGATTCCTTTGGCTTCTTTCAATCCAAGCCCGGTCAATTCCTTAACCAATTTCACTACAGCCAATTTAGAACCACCAGCTGCTTTGAGAATCACATCGAATTCAGATTTTTCCTCAGCTGCTGCTTCACCACCACCTGCGGCTCCACCAGCTACAGCTACAGCTGCAGCAGCAGGCTCGATGCCGTATTCTTCTTTTAAGATATTTGCCAATTCATTAACTTCTTTCACCGTCAAGTTAACCAATTGTTCTGCGAAATCTTTTAACTCTGCCATTTTCTTTCTGTTTAAATTTTATTATTAGTTTATTAGTGTGTTTACTCTTTTTCTCCGAGGGTCTTCAGGATACCATGCAGTGTACCACCTCCCGACTGCAATGCCGAAATGACATTCTTCGCAGGCGATTGAAGCAGACCGATGATGTCTCCGATCAATTCCTCTTTCGATTTGATGTTAACCAGGTTATCAAGCTGATCGTCACCTACATATACGGCCTCTTCGACATAAGCGCCTTTCAGAATCGGCTTTTTGGAACCTTTTCTGAACTCTTTGATTACCTTCGCAGGTGCATTGCCAGTTTCGGCAATCATCAGCGAGGTGTTGCCCTTCAAGGTCTCTGACAATTCGCCAAAATCCTTTTCAGCCTTCTCCATCGCTTTTGCGAGCAATGTGTTCTTGACAACTGCAAGGTTCACATTGGCCTTGAAGCATGCTCTCCTCAAATTTGAGGTCTGCATGGCGTTCAGTCCTGAGATATCCGCCAGATAGATGATATTGTTGTCAGTCAACTTGCCAGTCAGGTCCTCAATTACTCTTGATTTCTCTTCTCTTGTCATGATTAAAAACTTTAACTCGCTTAATTAACTGATTTCGTATCAATAGCGACACCTGGGCTCATTGTGCTGGACATGTAAATGCTCTTCACATAAGCTCCTTTGACCGTCGCCGGTTTCAACTTCATTAGGGTTCTGATCAACTCATTGGCATTTTCAGCGATTTTGTCTGCCTCGAAAGAAACCTTTCCTATTGAAGCGTGAACAATCCCTGTCTTGTCAACCTTGAAGTCGATCTTACCACCTTTAACATCTTTGACCGCCTTCGCCACATCCATCGTTACGGTACCTGTCTTTGGGTTCGGCATCAGCCCGCGAGGACCGAGAATCCTACCCAACGGACCCAGTTTACCCATAACACTTGGCATGGTGACGATAACGTCAACATCCGTCCATCCTCCTTTGATCTTTTGGAGGTATTCGTCCAATCCGACGTAATCGGCTCCGGCTTCCTTAGCTTCGGCCTCCTTGTCAGGAGTCACCAAAGCGAGGACCTTCACCTCTTTACCCGTTCCGTTCGGAAGCGTCACAACACCTCTGACCATCTGGTTCGCTTTACGCGGATCTACACCCAAACGCACTGCAAGATCAACACTTGCGTCAAAATTCACGTTGGTGATTTCCTTTACTAAAGTAGAAGCCTGCAAAACGTCATGCGATGTACTAGCATCCATTTTCGCCCTGGCTTCTTTTTGCTTCTTTGTCAGTTTTGCCATTTCTTACGCTGATTTAACTGGAGCTGTTCCTTTTACACGAATTCCCATGGATCTCGCTGTTCCCGCAACCATCAACATCGCCGACTCAACTTGAAATGCATTCAAATCCTGCATTTTGTCCTCAGCTATCGTACGTATTTGATCCCAGGTAACAGAAGCCACTTTCTTGCGATTAGGCTCTCCAGAGCCTTTCTTCACTTTCGCTGCTTCTAGCAATTGAACTGCTGCAGGCGGAGTTTTAACAACAAAGTCGAAAGACTTGTCCTTGTAGACGTTGATAACGACTGGAAGAACCTTTCCCGGTTTGTCTTGGGTTCTGGCATTAAACTGCTTGCAGAACTCCATTATGTTAACTCCGGCAGCACCCAATGCTGGTCCTACAGGTGGTGAAGGATTGGCTGCACCTCCCCGAACCTGTAATTTAACTACCTTACTAACTTCTTTTGCCATTGTTTTAACTTTAATTAAGAAAATACACTAAAGTGGAAGCTAATGTATTAACCAAATAACCGTAACATTTATGATATCTTTTCAACCTGCATATAGTTCAGCTCAAGCGGGGTCTTACGCCCGAAGATCTTCACCATTACTTCAAGTTTTCTCTTTTCTTCGTTGATCTTCTCAATGGTTCCGTCAAATCCGTTGAACGGACCATCGATTACTTTTACTGTCTCACCTTTGATGAATGGAATCGCGACATTCTCGTTTTGAACGGCCAGATCATCAACCGTACCGAGCATTCTATTTACTTCAGATTTCCTCAGAGGCACGGGATCTCCTCCTTTGGTCTCCCCAAGAAAGCCAATTACCCCTGTAACCGACTTGATCACGTGAGGAACCTCCCCGCTCAAGTTGGCCTCAACCATAATGTATCCGGGAAAATAAACTTTCTCTTTGTGGTACTTCTTGCCGTTGCGAATCTGAATGACTTTTTCTGTCGGGACAAGGACCTGGTTGACATAGTCAGAAAGACCCAACCTCGAGATTTCATTCTCAATGTAGGTTTTGACCTTGTTCTCCTGTCCTCCGATCGCTCGAACAGCGTACCATTTCATTACTGAAGTATCAGACATATTGTGATTTAATTGAAAATATTGAAATACTTCTCAAGACCCGCCTGAAAGAATTTGTCAACAGCGAACACAGCCAAAGCGAAGATCACAGTAAAAACGGCTACGAGAACCGTATTCTTCTGTGCCTCTTCTCTGGGCATCCAACTCACATTGTTCTGCAATTCCGCAAACGACTCTTTAATATAATTCACTATACCCATTCTATGTTTTCTTTACGCACGGGTGGAGAGACTCGAACTCCCGACACCTGGTTTTGGAGACCAGTGCTCTACCAACTGAGCTACACCCGTAAGGAAAATAAGGTGCTCCCCTTTGAGAAGCACCTGATTTTCATTATTAGATCAATTGACTTGTTTTAAAATCAGTCAAGAATCTCAGTTACCTGACCAGCTCCTACTGTTCTACCTCCTTCACGGATCGCAAAACGCAGACCCAGGTTCAAGGCGATTGGCTGAATCAGGTCAACCGTGATAGTCAAGTTGTCACCTGGCATAACCATCTCAACTCCGTCAGGAAGATTGATGGTACCTGTTACGTCGGTTGTTCTTACGTAGAACTGCGGACGGTAATTTTTGTGGAATGGAGTGTGACGTCCACCTTCTTCTTTTTTCAGGATATAAACCTCAGCTTTGAATTTAGCGTGCGGCTTAACAGAACCTGGCTTACAGATTACCATACCCCTTTTGATCTCGTTCTTGTCGATACCTCTCAACAAAAGACCAACGTTATCACCAGCTTCTCCTCTGTCGAGAATCTTACGGAACATCTCAACTCCTGTAACTGTAGAAGTCAATTTCTCAGCTCCCATACCGATGATGTCAACTGGGTCACCTGTGTTGGCAACACCTGTTTCGATTCTACCCGTGGCAACTGTACCACGACCAGTGATCGAGAACACATCTTCTACTGGCATCAAGAAATCTTTGTCAACGTCACGCTTAGGAAGTTCGATCCAAGTATCAACAGCGTCCATGAGCTCAACAACAGTTTCAACCCACTTTTCTTCACCGTTGAGAGCACCCAAGGCAGAACCCTGAATGACAGGACCATTGTCGCCGTCATATTCGTAGAAAGACAAAAGGTCTCTAACTTCCATTTCAACAAGCTCTAGCAATTCCTCGTCGTCAACCATGTCAACTTTGTTCATGAAGACAACCATTCTTGGAATACCTACCTGGCGACCCAAAAGAATGTGCTCACGTGTTTGTGGCATTGGTCCGTCTGTAGCGGCAACTACCAAAATCGCACCGTCCATCTGAGCGGCACCCGTTACCATGTTCTTCACATAGTCAGCGTGACCAGGACAGTCAACGTGCGCATAGTGACGGTTTTCAGTCTGATATTCAACGTGCGCCGTGTTGATTGTAATTCCTCTTTCTTTCTCTTCAGGAGCGTTATCGATCTGGTCGAAGTCCTTAATCTCAGAAAGACCTTTATCTGCTAACACCTTTGTGATGGCAGCAGTCAAAGTAGTTTTGCCGTGGTCAACGTGTCCAATAGTACCAATATTTAAATGGGGCTTTGAACGATCAAAAGTTTCTTTTGCCATGATTGTTAAATTTAATCTTAGTTATATAATCGTGTTAAAATTCGTACGTTTCGAAGTCTATATATTGAGCCAATGACGGGATTTGAACCCGTGACCTCTTCCTTACCAAGGAAACGCTCTACCCCTGAGCTACACCGGCTGATTCTGTTTAACAAACCGGATCTGATGAAAATGACGGCCTTCGATCCAGAACAATTTCACCCGGAACAGGTTTCAGTTGTTTTCAGATACCTTATTATATGAAGGTAAAATAGAGCGGGAGACCGGGCTCGAACCGGCGACAATCAGCTTGGAAGGCTGAAGCTCTACCAACTGAGCTACTCCCGCTTTTAATCACTTTATTATCTGAAACAAATTCGTGGGGAGAGCAGGATTCGAACCTACGAAGGTTGCCCAACAGAGTTACAGTCTGTCCTCGTTGACCGCTTGAGTATCTCCCCTCAATTTTTCAATAAATTCTTTCAAAGACCTGAGCCGATGGAGGGACTCGAACCCACGACCTGCTGATTACAAATCAGCTGCTCTAGCCAGCTGAGCTACATCGGCCTTTTTTCACTCTACCGCATAAAAAAACAAACCGCTTTTTCTAACGGTTTGCAAATGTAAAAAGTTTTATGAGTTCTACAAAACTTTTTCCCGGTTTTTTAAAATAATTTTAGGCCCGCAACTTCTCTTTTCTTTTGACGAGTTGACGCTTCAAAGAATCAGCGCAGGAACTGACTCCTTCCTCAAAAGTCTTGGAGTTTTTTTTTGCCACGGCGTCGATGCCAGGGAGCTTTATTTTTATATCTACCATTTTATTCTCTTTCTCACTCGTACTCTGAACCTTCAGATAGACTTCTGCGCCTAATATATGGTCGTGAAACTTCTCCAGATTATTAACTTTCTTCTCAATGAATTGAACTAGGTCCTGGTTAATGTTGAAATTAACTGACTGAATTGATACTTTCATAAGTTAATAGTTTTTGTTACCCCTTGGATGGGCCTTGTTATACATAGATTTAAGATCCTTCAGGTTGCTGTGCGTATACACCTGGGTGGATGCGAGGCTCGAATGTCCAAGCAATTCTTTAACCGAATTCAAATCTGCCCCTTCACTCAGCAAATGAGTTGCGAAGGAATGCCTCACCACATGAGGACTTTTTTTCACTTTCAACGAAACCTTTCCAAAATAATCGTTGATCGTACGATATACCAGATTGGGATATATTTTCTTCCCTTTGATCGTGACAAACAAATGGTCGGCTTCCGGAAACATCTCGCCTTTGAGAGCGATATACTTTTGGATGGTTCCAACCACTGATTCCAATAACGGAATCTGTCTTTCTTTATTTCTTTTTCCAACCACTTTAACAATCCTTTGAGAAAGGTCAACCGACTCGTCCCGGAGCTCGATCAGCTCTGCACGTCTCATCCCCGTGGTGTACAGGAGTTCTATGATCAATTTGTCTCTCAGGGATTCAAAATCATCATCGTGCTCAAAGCCCATAAGAACTTCTCGAATCTCCTTTTCCGAAAAAGGAACATTCACTCGCTTCTCCGATTTAAGCGCCTGGTGCTTTCTGAGCGGGCTCTCAGAGATCTGCTTGGTTCTCAACAGGAAGTTGTAGTAGGATTTCAAGGAACTTATCTTGCGGTTTATCGTTCGGTTGGTAAGGCCACTTTCCACCCTGTCAACGATCCAGCTCCGTATCAAACTGTAGGGCACATCCTCAATTTTTGAGGTATTGAACTCTGTCTTGCAGAACTCTTTGAATTCGCTAAGATCGTTTTGATAGGCCGAAATGGTATAGGGTGAATACTTTTTTTCGTGGTCAATATACTCAACAAACCGAGTTATACTCAAAATCTTTCTGATTTCCGCTAAACATCTCCAATGGCTCTGTAGAATTTACATCCTACCAGTATAAAAATACAAAAAATAGTCGAAGATTTCTCCGGGGCCCAATAAAAAATCCCGGCATGGCCGGGATTTTTTTTCGGATCGCTAGTGCGGTTCCGATGATATCTGTCAACGAAGCAGAAATTTATCCTTTCTCTTCATTGGTTCTGATGTTCTGAATGTATTTGGCTTTCTGAACCTGCTTTCTTCGAACAACTGACGGCTTTTTGAATTCCTTGCGCTCGCGCAATGTCTTCATTGTCTTGGTTCGGTCAAACTTCCTCTTGAAGCGTTTTAAAGCTCTGTCAATGTTCTCACCATCCTTAACCGGAATTATCAACATAGTTGGGCACCTCCTTTCATCAGTTCTCTTTAAAGTGAATTTTGTTTTGGGCTGCAAATATACAAAGAATTCATTATCAATTAATTTATTATATTTAATTTTTTATTCCCCTCATGAAAATCTTCAAATACACCTTTCTCGTACTGATGATGTTTTTGGTTTTGACCATAGGTTTCTATCTATGGGCGTCCTCGCCGAATTTGAGTCCGAGCGAATACGCAGTCATCTATGAAGCACCGGTAGAAAAAGATGCAGGCATTGGAGATGAATTTCGCATCCTTACCTATAATATTGGTTACCTCTCCGGAATGACGAACAACCTTCCTGTAGAAAAGCCCGAATCTCTTTTTGAGAACAACATGAATCGGGTGCTCGACAATCTGAAGCTCATCGACGCTGATTTGCTGGCTTTCCAGGAGATCGATTACGATTCTGACAGGTCCTACAATATCGACCAGCATGAGGCAATCGCGGCATTGGGCTATCGCTATTCGGCAAAATCAGTCAATTGGGATAAACGCTATGTGCCCTTTCCCTATTATCCCTTTTCAATGCATTTTGGCAAAGTCATATCGGGGCAGTCTGTTTTGAGCAAATATCCTATTGTGGAGCAGGAGCGCATCGAGCTGGAAAGAAACCAGGCGAATCCATTTTACTACGACAGCTTTTACCTCGATCGTCTGGCCCAGGTGGTCAAGGTCAGGGTAGCTGGTCACAACCTGGTGCTGATTCATGTGCATCTCGAGGCTTTTGATCAGGCTACGCGAATAAATCAAATCGAAAAATTGCGAAGCATCTATGCTAAATACTATAAAGAAGGCCCCACCATCATGCTTGGTGACTTCAACAGCGACCCGAGATTTGAGAATGCCGGGATTGCGCTCATGGGAGAACTTATTCATACCGAGAGCGCTGCTTTTGACCGCAGTGATTTGCAGAACACGTATAGCTCAAGAGAGCCCACAGAAAGGTTGGATTATATCTTTTACAATACCGATTTCATCGAAGAGATAAGTGCTGAAGTTGTCAGTGAATTCGACGAAGCCTCTGACCATCTGCCCGTCTTGTTAACCTTTAAATTTAATTCTAAAAAATATGGAACAGCATCTACAAACCCGGACACTTGACCCCAAAGAGTGGGCCCTCACTATTTTCATTGCCAGCCTTCCCCTGATTGGATTCATAATGATCCTGGTATGGGCATTCAGCGAAGGGAACATTCATCGAAAAAACTGGGCACAGGGCACTTTGATCATTTATGTCATCGCTATTGCCATTGCCCTCGCTTTCCTTTTTCTTTTCGGAGGTCTCGCTCTTATCAGCAGCTGGTTCAACTAATCAGCAGGGTCAGTTTTTTTTGCGCTTGAAAAGTCGGTTGAAGAATCCTTTTTTCTCCTTCTTCCGCGCCTTGCGCTTGGCCTTTTTTGAAGCTTTCTCAAAGGTGGTCACATCCGAAGAAAAAACACTTTCGAGGATTCTCTCTATCTCTGAGTCATCGAGGTAGTCATCGCATGCCATGGCGTAAGCGTAGGCTTCGGGCAGCTCGGGAAAAGGTGGAAAAAATCGCTTCTTCAAACCGTTGCTTCGCTGCACGCCTTGAAGGGTTTTAGCAACAATCGGCAAGGCCAAGGCACTTCCGGAGCCATTGGAGCCACTGTTGAAATGGATCGAAGGATACGGTGCTCCAACCCGGGCGGCCAGAACCAGTTTTGGACTGTATGCCAGAAACCAGGAATCCGCATAATCCTGTGAGGTGCCGGTTTTGCCGGCAAGCGGCAACTGCACGCCGTACGTGCCTGACATTGACCCGCCCGTACCTTCACGTATCGCTTTTTGAAGCATGGCACTCATGAGTTCGGATGTCGAGGCAGAAAGGATACGTCTTGGCTCTTTCATGTTTTTGTCCTGGTAAAGCACTTTGCCATCTGCAGTTCTGATTCTTCTAATCATCCGCGGTTCCACAGCCATTCCTCCGTTGGCAAATGCCGCATATGCACGGCTCATCTCGAAAAGGCTGGCCGATGTGGTTCCAAGGGCAACTGCCGGTTCATACTCCAATTCCTGGCTATAGCCCAAAGCCGTCCAGATCTCGCTGAGTTCCTCAAAATCCTGCCGGAAAAACAAGTTTACGGTCGGGATGTTCATAGAACGGGAAAGAGCGCCGGCAATCGAATATTTTCCACCCGAAGAGTGGTCGTAATTCTGCGGCTGCCAACCCTCGAAGTCAGTCAATACGATGGGGTCGTTGTCAAGGTACATACAAGGCATCGCTCCCTGTTCCAGAGCTGACGCATAGAGTATGGGTTTGAAAGCCGATGCTGTTTGTCTCTGGGCAAAGACCTGATCATAGGGTTGAGTTCGAAAATCATTTCCCCCTACCCAGGCCTTTATCTCGCCATCGTTAGGGTCGAGCGCAATGAATCCTGCCTGAAGGCTCCTCAGCGAGTGCGCTATGCTGTCGCGCAGCGAAATCGAATCATTGCGAAACCCCTCCCAGGTAAAGATCTCCCGGGGCCTCATCTCCTGTTCTCTATCCTTTAGGTTATTATTCTCTATTTCCCGATCGACAAGTGCAGCCAGGTTCTTTTTGGACTGACCGGAGCTGTATTGCCTGTCGAGCCGGGTCTGCATGGTCGAAAGATGGTTGTTTATAGCATTTAGAGCATAGGTCTGGAGCTCCAGGCTGAGCGAGGTCTCTATGATCAAACCGCTTTTGTTGAGATCAAGCGGCTCGTCTCGATCCTTATTCAGCGCTTCCAGGATTTCCTGGGCCTCCCTGCGGATGTGAACCAGAAAATAATTGGCCGGCCCTTCTGACTCAAGGTTGGCATAGTCCAATTCAAGGGGAAGCGATTTCAAAGAATCCGTTTCGGTTTCATCCAGGTATCCGTATTTTTCCATCTGCTCCAACACGACATTGCGACGAATGATCGAGTGATCCGGGTACAACCGGGGATTGTAATAGGTATTTGCTTTGAGCATGCCGATCAGCACCGCCGATTCTTCAGTTTTGAGCTTAGCCGCACTCTTGTTGAAATAGCGCCTTGCGGCAGCTTCAATTCCGAATACGTTTTCCCCGAAAGGCACTGTGTTTAAGTAAAGTGCGAGAATTTCCTCCTTGGAGTACAACTCTTCAATCCGGCCTGCCAGGATGATTTCTTTGGTCTTGTTCACGGGCATGCTGAACCACCCGAGGTTCTGACGCCCAAACATATTCTTGGCCAGCTGCTGGGTGATGGTGCTTCCACCCCCGGCATTTTTCTGCTGGAGAATAATGCTCTTGACCAAAACGCGAAGAAGGCTCCTGGAGTCAACCCCTTCGTGCTCAAAATAGCGGGCATCCTCCGTTGCCACGAGAGCCTCAATGAGCCCATCGGGCAGCTGATCGAGTTTGATATTAGTTCGGTTCTCAGAAAAAAAGCGGCCAATGATGCTTCCATTGTCTGAAAGCACCAGGGAAGCCGAATGATTTCTGAAATCCTTCAACTCCTTGTTAGAGTAAATATGTCCGAAAAGCCCGAGGTAGACCGACCCAATGAACAGGGTCAGAAGAAGCAGCCCAAAAGCCGTCAGCTTTAAAATAAATACAAGAATTCGTTTTGTCATGATGATCCCCTAAGGCATTTTCTCTTTCTAGTAACAATTGATCGTTAAAACCGAAGAACAGGAGGGATCAGTTCTTCATAACCACCATGGTGGCAATGTATCCGGTAAGTATATTCCATTCTCTGGAGGCAAGCAGGTTGCCATTGTCGTCAAATACTTTGAATTCAGCCGTGTTCGGTCCGGAAGAGCCCTGATTGAGCGCCTCGATGTCAATGCGATTGAATCCTTCTCTGAGGTCTATGTCTATAATATAATATCCTCCTTCAAGGGTAATGCTTCTGCGGATCACCTGCTCATTCACATAGAGTTTTACCCGGTCTCCATCCACGTAGCTGTGGTCACGGCATACAATTCTGATTCGAGAGGTGCTGGTCTCATATCTTCCAAGCTCGAGGGAGGTCTTGAACTTGTTCTCATTCACATCCTTGCCGTTCCAATATTGCTTCACCATCACATCCTCGTCCACATCTGAACGACGCGTCATTCCCTGGTTCCTTTTTTGGGGAATCACACTGTAAGAGGGAAAATTATCTGCAATGTCTTTCAAACTTCCGAAAAGGGTCAGATAATCCGCCTTGATGTCAATGCCCTCGGCTTCCATAGGAATCATCTGCTCCTGCGCCTGCTCGTTGGGTTGATATTGGAAGACATCTTCGCCTTCGATCCCACGATTGTCAATTTGAGCCCAGACCACACCCTGAACTCCGAAAAAAGCACAGGTCAATAACAAGTATAGAGGACGAATATTCAATTTTAATAAAACAATTTTTTTCGTGGCGAAATTACGAATTATCGCCTACTATTTTATTAAAACTTTACTAAAACTCTCTCTTACAACCGATCAGGGAGTACCTTTTTCATAGTTCCTTTGAATCTTGCGAATCGCATTGTCTATCGACTTGTCAGGCTCTATCACGTTGCGTTCTCCCCAGAATTTAGGATCTGAAAAACCGGAAGCCTGATCGTTCAGGATAACGCTCCTGCGCATGCGTTCACGGCTCTTAACAACCTTCTTGTCTTCATTGACCTCCCAGTCAGTAACAGCCATTTCGATGGAAATGTTGTAGATGGAGTTAAACAGCTTCTTGTCCCATTTGACTTTAAAGCTCAGCTCGATCCTGCTGTAGTTAAAATGCCATTTGCCATCTTGCTCCCGATAATCAACAATGTACTTGGTGTCCAGCGGAATGACATCGGCATTGATCGGTTTTTTCTTGACGAAAAATTTCTTGGCCTTGACCATGTTGTCCAGATTCAGACTGAATTCGGTCTTAACCAGAGAATAAGTATCGGCGTCGATATAGAGCTTCCCCTTGTAGAAAGGCTCTACAATGGACCGCTTCTGCTCAAAATCTATGACATAGACGTTTTTATTGTTCATGTTGACCATCTTGTCGAATTTGAAATTGTAGATGTCAAACATGTCATACGAAAAGAAAAGGTCCCTGTTTCGAACCATGTCCATACCTATATTATTATAGGGCCCTCCTTGCAATTTAATCACGAGGGTGTCGATCTTCCTGTAATCTGTGCTCTTTCTGGCTCTGTCAAGCGTAACATAGTCTTTGGCTTCGGAAGAGAAAGGCGACCTGTAAATATCGACGACCGCCTCAGACAGCGATGCATAGGTCCTTCTTTTCTTAATCGATTCCCGATAAAAGGCCTTGACGATAAGGGGTTCCTTGAGGGTGTTCTTTCCCCGGTTCTCCATGGCTTTTCTCATTACAACATAGGGATCCACATCGGCAATGTTCACGTCCGGAAGCTTTTCAAAAGCCTCGACCATTTCAATCTTGTTGCCCTCCGCAGTGAATTGAGACAAGGGTATCCTCAGGGTATTGTAGCCCAAATAACTGATCACTACGCTCTCTCCAAGGCTTTCCAGAGGAACTTTCAGGGAAAATTCTCCGTCCAGGTTCGACACCGAAGAGATGTTCGTATTGGAAACCGAGAGAGTTGCAAACTCCAGGGTTTTCTTTGATCGGGCATTCATCACAACTCCTTTGAATTCCTTGAAATTCTCTGTTTCCTGGGCCTGTACCTGCTCCAATCCAGATACGCAGAGAAGCAAAAACACCAATACGCTGGAAATTGCGTTGAAAACCAAACTTCTTTCTTTATATAAACTAATCATAATCAATCGTTTTAAACATTATCTCTCAAGGGATATCAACTATTAAAAATACGAATTCTGGCTCATATAGGAAAGAACTTTGGTTAAAATGAGTCGGGCTTGATCAGGGTTCAACGGAATCCTTCGTTTCGGATTTCAGGAAATCTTGTGTATGACCGGGTTGAAGGCTTTTGAGGCAATCAAAACGCGATCTCCCACTTCCATGCCCTCTACTTCACTGTCATTTGCAACCACCTTGACCAGCTCCCTGCCTACCAACACCGTGACGATGACAATGAAGTCCTGTCTTGTCATTTTCATCACCTCACCCGTAAATTGAAATTTTGCATTGAGTTTTTCGTGGGTGAAAATCTCACCGGGAGTTGCCTTTCGCACGACTCGACCAAGTTCCATTTCCATGACGTAATCAGACATTTTGATGATCTCGGTGACATCGTGGCTGATGAGAAGCGTCGTCAGGCCATATTCGCGATGTACCTGGAGGATATACTGCTGCAGCTTCCCCCGCATGTCCTGATCGAGGGCAGAAAGAGGCTCGTCCAGAAGTAGCAGACCAGGTTTGTTCACAAGGGCTCTGGCCAATGCCACACGCTGCTTCTGACCTCCGGATAGGTTGTCGGGTTTTCGATTTCTCAAATCCTTCAGATCCATGATCTCAATCAGATGCTCTCTTTCGTCGTCCTTCTGACCTTTGCGCATCGCATAAGTCAGGTTCTCCATGACCGTCATGTTCGGAAAAAGC
>JAUIKV010000296.1 GCA_030430615.1 Bacteroidia bacterium | reverse complement strand
ATCCATAACCTGGGCTTCTATCTCTGGTTGGTTCGTGAGGCTAGAAAGCATATCTTAGCTGGAGATTTCACCGAATGGAAAGAAAAGATGGTCCGGCAAATGGACAACAGGCTCTGATTCAAGCGTTCCGATTTTGAAGATTCTTGACAAATACATACTGAAGAAGTATTTCACCACCTTTTTCTTTACACTGATCATCTTGATTCCAATTGCCATTGCGATTGACGTCTCCGAAAAGGTCGGTAAATTCCTCAAGGCGGATGATCTCACCCTGAATGAGATCCTGTACGATTATTACGGCAACTTCATCATCAACTACGGGAATACCTTCATGCCGTTGGGACTGTTTATTTCAGTGATTCTATTTACCTCGAAGATGTCGAGCAATTCGGAGATCATTGCGATACTCTCCTCGGGAGTTTCCTTCAGAAGATTCCTTAGACCTTACCTGATCGGTGCCACCGTTTTAACGATTGGTGCCCTTTACGCGAACCATTTTGTAGTTCCCAAGGCCAACAAGACCCTGGAGAAGTTCCAGGAGACGTATCTCAGATCAGTCTATAAGAAGCAGACCAAAAGCTCGGTCAGCAAGGTCAGTCTTCAGCTGAGTGACACCGAGTACATCTACCTTGGAAATTTCAATTTCAAGTCCAAAAACGGTTACAATTTCTCCTATGAAAAATTTGAAGGCAACAAGCTGAAATACAAGCTAATGTCTCAGAATATCCGTTGGAACGAAAACGACAGCACCTATCGCCTGAGCAATTATAAAAAGAGGTACGTCGGGATCGAGAATGACAGCATTGATTCGGGGAGTTTTATGGATACGCTGTTTAATTTTCAGCCCAAAGACCTGTTATACGTTGACTATCTGGCAAGAGAAATGTCTTCGATTGATCTTAGTGAGCACATCGATCAGTCCGAGGATCGTGGGGTTAAAAACTTGAATAATTACAAAGTGGAACTTTACAAGCGGACAAGCCTTCCGGTATCTTCGTTTGTTTTGACCCTGATTGCGGTTACCCTGGCATCCAAGAAGAGAAGGGGTGGGATCGGAATCAATCTTGCAGCCGGGATCAGCCTTATGTTCCTCTATGTTTTCTTTATGAAGGTGTCTGAAGTTCTGGGGTCCACGGCCGAATCCTGGCCTTTCTTCATGGTTTGGATACCCAACGTTTTTTTCGGGGCCATTGCGATTTATCTTTTAGTCCATGCCGAACGATAAGCTCAAAAATCAACTGCACCTTCACTTTATTGTGTTCATCTGGGGCTTTACCGCCATACTTGGTGCCTTAATATCAATTGAGGCAGTTCCCCTGGTTTGGTACAGAGTGCTTTTATCATCGGCCGCCTTGTACCTTGTGCTTCGAATAAGAAAAGTCAGATTTGATGAAAACTGGGCTGATCTGCTCAAACTCGCTGTGGGTGGCCTTATCGTGGCACTCCACTGGGTGACTTTCTTTCATGCCATCAAGATATCTACGGTTTCCACGACCCTGGTATCCCTCTCGTCCAGCGCATTCTTTGTTGTACTTATCAAGCCCTTTTTCGAGCGTAAAAAATTTCAGTGGTACGAACTGTTTCTAGCCCTGATTGCCATTGTTGGGTTTGTCATTATTTTCAGGAGTGAGACCCTTTATACGGAAGGAATTCTTGTCGCTCTTGCTTCAGCCTTTCTGGTAGCGCTCTTCGCGGTTATGAACAGCAGGTTCATTCAGAAGTACAGTGGCAGTAAAATTGCCTTTTACGAGCTCTTTTTTGCCACGGTCTTTTTGAGCCTGGCGCTGCTGGTGGAAGGCAGGTTCACCACGGAATTCTTCAATCTGTCCGAAATGGATTGGATTTATCTTCTGGTGCTGGCTCTTGTCTGCACGGCGTATCCGTTTGTGGTGGCTACAAACCTCCTTAAGAAAATGAGTCCGTTCACGATAGTTTTGACAAATAATCTCGAGCCGGTTTACGGGATCATCCTGGCGCTTTTGATCTTTGGGGACAAAGAAATGATGAGCCCTCCATTCTACATTGGTGCACTGGTGATCTTGTCCTGCGTGATCCTGAACGGATGGATCAAGAATGTCAGGTTCAAAAAAAGCAGCTGATTCCCGGCGGCTTTTAATTGATTTAACTTCCTATATTTGTAGCGATGAATCATCACTTTTTCAAAAATAAATTATGGAATATTTAGATTTTGAATTACCTATAAAAGAGCTGGAAGACCAGCTCGACAAGTGCAAGTTGATAGGAGAGGAGAGCGATGTGGACGTGACTGAAACTTGCCAGCAGATTGAAAAGAAGCTGGAAGCAGCAAGAAAGGAGATATTCAAGAACCTGACTGCCTGGCAGAGGGTTCAGCTGTCGAGGCACCCTTCAAGACCCTACACTCTTGATTTCATCAAAGCCCTGACAAAGGGCACTTTCATGGAATTGCACGGCGACCGAACTGTCAAGGACGACAAAGCCATGGTGGGTGGTCTGGGCAAAATTGGAGATCAGTCCTTCATGTTTGTAGGTCAGCAGAAGGGATACAATACAAAAACCAGACAGTACAGGAACTTTGGGATGTCAAATCCTGAAGGATACCGAAAGGCGCTGCGCCTTATGAAAATGGCGGAGAAATTCAAGATTCCTGTAGTGACCCTCATTGATACTCCTGGAGCCTATCCCGGC
>JAUIKV010000295.1 GCA_030430615.1 Bacteroidia bacterium | reverse complement strand
TATTACTCATTAGTATTTTTGTATTTACCCTCGCGGCAACCAGCTGTAAATCCAAGAAAAAAATTGCGAAAATTGAAGACTCCACGGAAATTTCAATCCCGTTTACGGGCAAGCAATATGAGAACAACAAGAACTTTTTCCGAGCCAAGCAGGTAGGTGAGAGCTCCGACCTGGCTACTGCGAAAAAAATCGCAGAACAGAATGCCAAGGCAGAGTTAGCCGGAAACATCGAAGCGGTGATCAAGCGGGTCACTGATCAGTACACCAATCAAAGGTCAGTTGGTGACAAAAAGAATTTTGAGAACAAATTTGAAGAAATGTCACGTGAGGTGGTGCGCCAGGATGTTCGTGACGTCCGGGTAATCGGGGAAAAGCTCTACAAGCAAAAAGACGGACTGTACAGTTACTGGATTGCCATTGAAAGCCCGAAAGAGACCACACTGACAGGAGTTTTTGAAGGAATCAGCAAAGATGCCCAGTTGCAGCTTGATTTTGACAAGCACCAGTTTGAGAAGATCTTCAACGAAGAAATGAGAAAGTATGAACTCGAGCACAGCATCAACTAAGCGCTGGGCAGTATCGATTTCATATTTTGTTTTTTGTCTTTTATCCTTTACCCTTTTCGCGCAGAAGCAGGTGAGCGTCCATGCAGATGGAATCTCAATCAGCAGCGATCTGACACCCAAGCAGGCCCTTGAAGAAGCGCTGGCGGAGGCCAAGAAAAATGCGCTTCTCAAGGCGGGTGTACCTGAAAATCTTTTGGTTTCCAACCTGCTTTTCGAATACGGCAATGAGCATAATGTAGAATCGTACTTTCACGGCATATCCAATACTGAATTGAGCGCCAATATACTTGTCGACAGCATTTATGACGACAGGAGATGGTTCGATTCGTATGGAAATATGAATGTTTCGGTTGAAATCGAAGCATTGGTCTACACCTATGACAAGCCGAAGGATCCTGCTTTTTTCTTCGAAATTGACGGGTTAAAGGAGGTCTATCTCGACAACGAGAGCATCCGGTTTGATTTTGTGCCGTCGGCAAATGGCTATTTGACCATTTTCGCTTTCAACGAGGATGAATCCTTTGTGTTGTATCCTTTTGAGAACAAAGACCACGATTACCTGAGTGACGAAAATGGCCACCTGTTTGTGAAAGAAGAACATGTTAGCTTTCCGATTCATCCTGCTTACAGTCAAGGATATTCCATTGAGATGAATGACCCAACAAAGGATGAAGCGAGTATTTTGCTCTTTGTCTTTACCAAAAAGGACATCCCCTGGATAGATGAGCAGGTGTCACTGGAATCCGTTCGCTCCTGGATTTATAAGATACCCCTGGATGAGCGGGAGATCCTATACAGAAATGTTCTGTTGAAACAACCTAATTAAACTTTGAATTGTCAAAATGAAAAATTTTATCCCTCTTTTGTTTCTCATTTTAGCTGGCTCCCTGGGCTACGGTCAGGTGTATGACAGCAAATATGCTGTGTTCGATCGGAAAGTGGTTCTTGTCAAAGGGGTTAAAGAGAGCTCTGAGCTGGTATGCGTGGTTCCAAAAGGAAACCCGGTCAGGATCATGGAACGCGTTGGCGGACCCTTTTACAGAGCCCAGTACAAAGACTGGAAAGGATATCTTATCTCTTTCAACCTGGAGAATCGATTTAAGAACGGTTCGAATAAAGCCCAATTGAACGATGTTAGAATCCCGGCTCCCGAAAGGCTCTTGGTAAAAGTCTCAAGAAAGACGTACATCACGAAGAAAAAGGACCACAGAAAGGATTATAAAATGATCATCACCGTTCCTAAACACGAAACCCTGGAGATCCTGGATCGTGTCAAAAAAGGAAAGTACTTGGTGAAATACAAGACGCATGTTGGTATTTGCGACCTGAGTTCCTACAACGTAAAAGACGATGTGGAGCTGGCTTTTCTCGAACGGATGGATATCAACAGGCCGAAAAGGCGTGTAGCGACAAGAACTGATGATTCTAAGCTGATTATCACCGAATACAAGGTCAGGGAGGTTCGCAAGTCTGAGTCCAACAAAAGGATTGACATCAATGAAATGCTGGACCTGAGCTTCACTATCAAAAACATGGGTTCAGAGAATGCAAATCTCAGTTTTGAAGTTAGCTCAGAACAGGCCGGTGTCAAGGTATTGGGTCAGGTCGCAGGAACCAATGTGCTGCTGAGAAATCAGGCGCCCAAAATGATCCTACCGGGTGACTATCACACGCTCACTTACCGCTATTACCTGAACCCGGAATTTCGCTTCAGGGAACTGAAGTTTGTGATCCGGGCGACCGATCGATCAATGGGTACCGATTTTACGGCCGAGATGATTTTTCCGGTATATGGAGATGGAGGTTTTGAAAGCTGGAAAAGTCAGGAATCAATTGCAAGGAATTCCTGGGAACAAGGTCGTTCACAGGGTCAATCGCCCAATATAGTCATGGAATTGCCCAGTTACATTGAGAATGTTGATCAGGATATTCCGATTACAAGAAGCAGGCAGAAAAACAGCTATGCCCTCATCATCGGGAACGAAGATTACACATCACGACAACGAAGTTTGGCAGTGGAGCAAAATGCCGAGTTTGCGGTTCATGATGCGGAGGTTTTTAAGATGTATTGTGAGAAAACCCTCGGTATTCCTGAGCGTCAGATCAGAATCCTGAAAAATGCGACGGCTGCAGAAATCAGC
>JAUIKV010000040.1 GCA_030430615.1 Bacteroidia bacterium | reverse complement strand
ATCGGACCACAGGGAATCGTTCACGGCACTACCATCACCCTGATGAACGCCTTTCGCAAGATCCTGGACAAGGGCGAAACATCACGTGGAAAGATCTTTCTTACCTCAGGCCTTGGAGGAATGAGCGGAGCGCAACCCAAAGCCGGTAATATCACCGGATGCATCACGGTCTGCGCTGAGGTCAATCTGAATGCAGCTCAAAAGAGATACGACCAGGGCTGGGCGGATCTTCTCATAACCGAATTGAGTGCTCTCGTAGACCGTGTGAGGGAAGCGCGTGAGAAAGAAGAGACTATAAGCATCGCTTTCCACGGAAATGTTGTGGACGTCTGGGAAAAATTTTACGAAGATGACATATTTGTTCATGTTGGGTCTGATCAGACCTCTCTGCACAATCCCTGGTCAGGTGGGTATTACCCACAAGGGCTGAGTTTTGAAGACGCTAATGATATGATCAGCTCCGATCCGGTGACCTTTAAAAAACACGTACAGGAATCTCTTCGCAAACAAACCGAACTTATCAACAAACACGCTGCCAGGGGGACTTATTTCTTTGATTATGGAAATGCCTTCCTTCTCGAGGCCTCAAGGGCAGGTGCCGATGTCATGGCAGAGAACGGCATCGATTTCAAATATCCTAGCTATGTTCAGGACATTCTCGGCCCCATGTGCTTTGATTACGGATTTGGTCCTTTCCGGTGGGTTTGCACTTCGGGAAATCCAAACGACCTCGACAAATCAGATGCGATTGCAGCAGAGGTTTTAAAGAAAATTCTCAAGGAGGCTCCTGCAGAGACTGAGCTCCAGAATCAAGACAACATTCACTGGATTGAGAATGCAAAGAAAAACAAACTCGTTGTGGGCTCACAGGCACGGATTCTCTATGCAGACGCCGAGGGACGTATCAAAATCGCTTCTGCCTTCAATAAAGCTATTGCAGATGGAGAAATCTCGGCTCCGATCGTTTTAGGACGAGACCATCATGACGTCAGCGGAACCGATTCCCCATACAGGGAAACCAGCAATATCTATGACGGCAGCCGGTTCACAGCTGACATGGCCATTCACAACGTCATCGGAGACAGCTTCAGAGGTGCTACCTGGGTGTCGATCCACAACGGCGGTGGCGTCGGATGGGGCGAGGTCATCAACGGTGGTTTTGGCATGGTGCTCGACGGAAGCGAACTGGCCGAGAAACAACTTCGATCCATGCTTTTCTATGACGTGAACAACGGCATAGCAAGAAGAAGCTGGGCACGAAATGATGAAGCCTTATTCGCCATTAAACGTGAAATGGAGCGGAGCCCCGGATTAGAAATAACTTTGCCTGAAATGGTGGATGATGACCTGTTGGACGACCTTTAGTTCTTAATGCCGCAACCAATGGCCCGGGTACTGACCATCTCGATGGTTTGACCCGCCAATAAGGCGTCCACCGCGTTCTCCACATATTTCTTTGTTACGGCGCTGGGGTCCCTGGAGCTGTCATCGATGGCCCCAATGTATTTCACAATAAGGTCCCTGTTTTCTTTTTCCAAAACGAAGACGTGAGGCGTCTTGGTTGCACCGTATTTGGGATAAACTTTCTGACCTTCATCCAAAAGATAGGGAAATGTAAACCCTTTTTCTGCGGCTCTGACCTTCATCAATTCAAAACTGTCACCAGATGAAGCCTCAGGATTGTTCGGGTTGATAGCGATGACAGGAAAACCCACTGGTTTGTATTTCTTGTCCAGTGCTATGATCCGATCCTCGTTGGCCACCGCATAAGGGCAGGTGTTGCAGGTGAATATGATGATGAACCCGCGTGCTTCCTCAAAATCGGCCAAAGAAACCATCTTTCCATCGATGTTCTTAAGTGAAAAGTCTTCTGCTTTTTCTCCGATGGTATAACTGACAACAAATCTCTCCAATGTGCTGTCAACCCCTGTGAAGGCAAAAACCGTGAAAATGGTCGATATTGAAATAGCGAATAGCAGTGCAAAATAATTTATGTTTTTCATGACTTAAGGTTTTATGAACTCAGAGACCTCGTTAAAAAGTGAGGCCCTCGTGAATGATTTTTCAAAGAATTTTCGCTTCCCTTTTTTTAATAAAAGAGTGGCAGGAATCGCTCCGGACCAGGTTGAATCAACCTTGGGAATCCAATCATTTTCATGTGGATCATCGAGCAGTATGACCTGGGGGTCGAGCCCTTTATCCCTGACAAAGGGAACCACCTGGGATTCCATTTTGTTCGGAAAATCAAGGCTGACCAGAATTACTTTCAGGCCCGGACCTCCCAGGGAATCATGTACCTCCTCGAAGTACGGCAGCTCTTCTACACAAGGTTTGCACCAGGTTGCCCAAAAATTTACAAGCAGAACCTCTTCCTCCTGCTCTGACAAAAGGTTTTCCAGTTCCTCGAAGTTAACCACTTCGATGTGCTCGTTCTCCGGTTCGGCCGGCTCCTTCGCCTCCTTTTTACACGACAGCAAAAGAAGGAGACAGGCTGAAAAGACAACTCTGTTCATAGTCTAAAATTCAGAACCAAATTAACCAAAACTCATGACGGCGAACGGTTTTCAGACTCACTTTATAAAAAATTTAACTTTGATTTTACTTTCCTTAACAACGCATATATGAATCCTTTCAAGCGGAATTGTAGAGAAGTTTTGTCAAAGATCAACTCATGGCTTTTTCGTTTACCCTATTTTTATCGTCTCATTAATTCTTATTACAACAATGCAATCGCTAGTCTATGGAATGGCTGTTTAAACCAGATCCTGAAGAGAAAAAGGTCCTTGCACTCAGCGAGGAACTGGGCATTGGCAAGCTATTGTCCGAACTCCTTGTTCAGCGCAATGTCGATTCGTTTGAGAAGGCCCGGCGATTCTTCAGACCTGCGCTCGATGAACTTCACGATCCCTTCTTGATGAGAGACATGAGAACCGCCGTCGAGCGGATTGACAAAGCGCTAAGGAACAATGAGAAAATTCTTATCTATGGCGATTACGATGTAGATGGAACTTCTGCAGTCTCCCTTGTTTATTCCTATCTCCAGAAGCTGCACGATCAGGTTGCAACGTATATCCCGGATCGTTATTCGGAAGGGTACGGTATCTCCTACAAAGGAATCGATTTTGCCTCAGACAATGAGATTGACTTAATCATTGCGCTGGATTGCGGCATTAAAGCCATCGAGAAAGTTAGCTACGCCAAGGAAAAGGGAATTGATTTTATAATCTGTGACCACCACCGCCCTGGAGATCAGATACCGGCAGCCGTTGCCGTTCTGAACCCAAAACGGGAGGACTGCGACTATCCTTATGATGAACTCTGTGGGTGCGGAATCGGCTTCAAACTGATTCAGGCAATTTCCCAGTCCAGAGGATTGCCAACGGATCGAATTTACCCTTATTTGGATCTCGTAGCAACCGCTATTGCTGCCGATATCGTACCCATCACAGGCGAGAACCGGGTCTTGGCTCATTTTGGCCTGAAGGTGATCAATGAAGCTCCCAGGCCCGGTATCCAGGCCCTGCTGAAAAGCACAAAGCCGGTCGCATGGAGCATGGACAGTACGCAGTTGACCTCCTTACAGAGACAGACCCTTTGAGAGCTCTACAAATGGCTCAGGAAATAGACGATTTCAATCTCAGTCGCCGGGAGCTCGACGCCTCAATAACACGGGAGGCTTTGTACCAGGTGGAACAAAGAGGAGAGAAAGAAGCCTTTTCTACAGTTGTTTATGATGAAAGCTGGCACAAGGGCGTCATCGGAATCGTGGCCTCGCGCCTGATAGAAACCTACTACCGTCCTACCCTGGTATTTACCAAAAGTGGCTCCAAACTAGCCGCATCAGCCCGATCGGTCAAAGGTTTTGACGTCTACCAGGCCCTTCACGAGTGTGAACAGCACATTGAGCAATTTGGGGGTCACAAATATGCAGCCGGGCTGACGTTGCTTCCGGAGAACTATGAAAAGTTCAAAGAGTGTTTCGAAGAGGTTGTCAAACGGTCATTGGACAGTACAGCCCTGATTCCCCAGATACTCATTGACAGAAAAGTAGACCTTTCCGAACTCGACTCCAGGTTCTATAGGATCCTGTCTCAATTCGGACCTTTTGGACCGGGCAACATGAAGCCGGTATTTATGGCCTCCGGACTTCGGGACAATGGCTTCGGCAAAAAAGTGGGTAAGGAAGGTGCGCATCTCAAACTCAGCCTCATATCGGGAAGCAATTTCAAAACAATCGATGCCATAGGATTCAATCTTGGAGACAAGTTGGAAATGGTTCACAACGGGCAGCCCTTCAAAGCCGTGTTTACCCTGGAATCAAATACCTGGAACGGAAACACCAGGCTTCAGCTGAATCTAAAAGACATTCAACCCGATGTTTAATAGCGAAGGTTTTTCAGGTTGTGGATAGTCGCCATCGGATCCTCGCTCTTGAACACAAAGCTCCCTGCAACCAGCACATTGGCTCCGCTTGCCACCAACTGCTCTGCGTTTTCACTATTGACCCCCCCATCGACCTCAATCAATGCCTGAGATCCTGTTTTTTCGATCAGTTTTCTGAGCTCGGCTAGCTTCCTGTAGGTGTTGTTAATAAAGCTCTGACCCCCAAAACCCGGGTTCACGCTCATGATGAGAACCAGGTCGAGATCTGCGATGATGTCCTCCAGAACCGAGACCGGGGTATGTGGATTCAGCGAAACGCCCGCCTTCATCCCTTCACTTTTGATGGCCTGAACTGTTCTGTGAAGGTGGTTGCATGCTTCGTAATGAACCGTCAGAATGTCTGCTCCTACTTTCTTGAAGTCTTTTATGTAACGATCCGGGTCGACAATCATGAGATGGACGTCCATGATTTTTTTCGCATGTCTCTTCATAGCCGCAATCACCGGCATCCCAAAGGAGATATTCGGAACAAATACACCGTCCATGACGTCTATGTGAAACCAATCTGCCGAACTTTCATTGACCATTTCAATTTCTTTCTGCAAATTGGCGAAGTCGCTGGCTAACATGGAGGGTGCGATGAGTGGTTGCATGGGCTGTGTATTGAAGTGTATTGCAAAAATAAAAAAGCCCGGGACATTCCCGGGCTTTTTCGCTTGTTTTGTTTCGATGTGCTTTTATCCCAGGTACGTCCTGAGAATTTTGCTTCTGGAAGTGTGTTTAAGCCTTCTGATGGCTTTTTCTTTGATTTGTCGAACTCGCTCACGCGTCAAGTCAAAAGTCTCTCCAATCTCCTCCAAGGTCATCGGGTGAGCATCTCCTAGCCCAAAATAAAGCTTCACTACGTCAGCTTCGCGAGGGGTAAGGGTTTCAAGGGCCCTCAAAATCTCCACTTTGAGTGACTCGTGCAACAAACTCTTGTCAGGATTCGGAGACTCTCCGGAATTGAGTACATCGTAAAGATTCGAGTCTTCACCTTCAATCAAAGGTGCGTCCATAGAGACGTGTCTCCCTGAATTCTTCATCGACTCCTTTACATCACTGACTGTCATGTCCAGCTCCTTGGCAATCTCCTCGGCAGAAGGCGGTCTTTCGTTCTCTTGTTCCAATCTCGCAAAGGTCTTGTTGATCTTGTTGATCGACCCGATCTTGTTCAATGGAAGCCTGACGATTCTCGACTGTTCGGCCAGAGCCTGCAAAATCGATTGCCGGATCCACCAAACCGCATAAGAGATAAACTTGAATCCGCGGGTTTCGTCAAATCTCTTGGCAGCTTTGATCAGGCCAAGATTTCCTTCATTGATCAAATCAGGAAGGGTGAGACCCTGGTTCTGATACTGCTTGGCAACCGAAACCACGAATCGCAAATTGGCTTTGGTAAGCTTCTCCAAAGCAACCTGATCTCCCGCTTTAATGCGTTGCGCCAACTCCACCTCCATGTCAGCTGTTATCAAATCTACTTTACCTATTTCTTGCAAATACTTGTCTAAAGAAGCAGTTTCGCGATTTGTAACCTGCTTGGTGATTTTAAGTTGTCTCATTAAAAAGTATGAATTTTAGTTAAATAGTTCTGTCGTGTACTATAGTATACGTAGATAATTGTGTAAATGTTACAAAATAAAAAAACCCCGAAAATTTTTCGGGGTTTTTTACTATGGTCAACAGATGGTTAATTACTCTCTCCTCCTGTTGTCTCTTCGGTTGTCACGTCCGCCTCCGCGACCGCCTTTATCACGTCCGCCTCGGTCATTTCTGTCCCTTGGCGGTCTTTCAACATAACCCTCCGGTTTCGGCAAAAGAGCCTTGCGAGATACTTTTTCTTTGCGAGTTCTCGGATCGACACCAAAGTACTTCACGTCAAAAACATCTCCCATCTTTACGACGTCACTGACATTTTCGGTTCTTTCCCAGGCGAGTTCGCTAACGTGCAGCAAAATTTCGTTTCCGGGAGCCTCGGTATATTCGACAACAGCTCCGAAATCGAGCATTTTAATGACTTTTACCTCATAAACGCTTCCTTTTTCAGGTTTGAACATCAAAGAATCTATCTTGGCCAGCACCGCATCAATTCCATCCTGGTCAGTTCCTAAGATTTCAACTATTCCTTCTTCGGTAACAGGGTCTTCATTGATAACAATCGTACATCCTGTTTCTTTCTGAAGTTCCTGAATCACTTTTCCACCGGGTCCGATCAGGGCTCCGATGAATTCGTTAGGAATCGTTCTTGTCACCATTTTTGGCGAGTGTGGTTTTACATCCTCATTAGGCACTGCAATAGTCTCAGCCATTCTACCTAAAATATGCAAACGTCCATCGCGGGCTTGCTTAAGGGCCTTCACTAAAATCTCATAGGACAAACCTTTGATTTTAATGTCCATCTGACAGGCAGTGATGCCCTCGGAAGTTCCGGTAACCTTGAAGTCCATATCACCTAAATGATCTTCATCTCCCAGAATATCAGACAATACCGCGTATCGCTCTCCGTCTGAAATAAGCCCCATGGCTATACCTGAAACGGGTCGTTTCATTTGAACTCCCGCATCCATCAGTGCCATAGTACCTGCACAAACCGTAGCCATAGACGACGAACCGTTGGATTCAAGAACCTCAGACACGATTCTTACTGTGTATGGGCAATCCTCAGGAATCATGCCTTTTAACCCGCGCTGAGCTAAATTACCATGACCCACTTCTCTTCTTGAAGTTCCTCTGATTGGTCGGGCCTCACCCGTACAAAAAGGTGGGAAGTTATAGTGTAAATAGAAGCTCTCTTCACCTTCGTGAGATGGCATGTCTATTTTATTTGCGTCCCGGGATGTTCCCAGCGTAACTGTCGCCAGCGCCTGAGTCTCACCGCGTGTGAAAATTGAGGAACCGTGAGTTGAGGGCAGATAATCCACTTCACACCAAATTGGTCTGATCTCATCAGTCTTACGGCCGTCCAAACGAATCCCTTCAGCGAGGGTCAGTTCTCTTACCGCTTCTTTCTGTGCGTTGTTGAAATATCCACTGATCAAGTGACCGAATTCTTCCAGTTCTTCTTCAGAAAAAGAAGCTTCAAGCTCTTCTTTTACAGCGCTGAATTGCTCAGAACGTTCAGTTTTAGAAGTTCCCTGTTTTGCAATGGAATAGCACTTGTCGTAAACGGCGTCGCGAATCTTCTTCGCCAATTCCTCATTTTGTTCAGCGACGTCGTATTCACGGACTTCTTTTTTCCCAAATGCTTCTGCCAAGCGGATCTGGGCTTCAATCTGAACCTTGATGGCTTCATGGGCGAATTTGATGGCATCTGCCATTTCTTCTTCAGAAATCTCATCCATCTCACCTTCTACCATCATTACAGAATCGGCAGAGGCACCGACCATCATGTCGATGTCAGACTCAGCGAGCTGCTTTCGGCTTGGGTTTATGACAAACTCACCATCCACACGTGCAACCCTTGCCTCCGAAATCGCGCATTCAAATGGAAAGTCGCTTAACTGAATCGCCGCAGAAGCAGCTAAACCTGCCAATGCCTCGGGCATAACATCCTCGTCATGAGACATCAACTGAATCATAACCTGGGTTTCATAGTGATAATCTTTCGGGAACAACGGGCGTAAAACTCTGTCTACGAGTCTCATTGTCAAAACTTCTCCGTCACTCGGTCTCGCCTCTCTTTTAAAGAATCCTCCAGGATATCGTCCTGCAGCAGCAAATTTTTCTCGGTAATCGACTGTGAGTGGGAGAAAGTCCACGTCAGAAGCCTTGTAATTGGAAACAACGGTGCAAAGAAGCATCGCGTTACCCATTTGAACAACAACCGATCCATGGGCCTGTTTGGCCAGTTTGCCTGTTTCAATGGAAATTTCTCTTCCATCGCCGAGGTCAATGACCTCTTTAAAAACTTTTGGAATCATAATTTGATTTTAATCACTGCCAATAGCAGCATTTTTAATTCATTTTAACCTTGTAGTTGTGTTGTCACCCCCTCAGGGATAGTCGGCCAATGAATTACTCTAGTTGGTCTGCTCAATAAGGCACTGAGCAGTACTGCGGAATTTTCAACGAAATTAGGCAACTTTTATTCTAAAACCTAAGCAAATTGAAATAAAAAAGAGAGGCGCTAAGCCTCTCTTCGATTATTTTCTCAATCCGAGATCTTTGACAATGGCACGGTATCTTTCAATATCCGTTTTCACCAGGTAGTTCAGAAGATCTCTTCTTTTACCTACCATTTTTACCAATGATCTTTGAGTGTTGAAGTCTTTTCGGTTTTTCTTCAAATGATTCGTCAGGTGATTGATCCTGTGCGTGAACAGGGCAATCTGTCCTTCAGTTGAACCGGTGTCGTTCTCCGACTTACCGTACTTCTTGAAAATTTCTGCTTTTACGTCTTTCGTCAAATACATGCTAACATTAAGTTTAATTAATAATTTTTATGTACTACCTTATAAATGAGCGGCAAAGATACTATTAAAATTTAGATTGACAATGAATTCGAGATGAACTTAAATTCTGCCTGATTTAAACCTTTTTGTTCTGAGGCAGTCTTACAACAAAACCAGTTGAAAATCCACTTGCAATTTAAAATAAGATTACTATGAAAAATGAAACCATTAATCGAGCAATCAAGTCCTTATTCTTATATATCGTGCTCACATTCTTTATTGTGGGTTGCAGCAATGATGAAGTTGAAGAAAGCGCTAATTCAGACGGCCAGGAGATCGAAGACATTGAGATTCTTGCTGAAATTCAAAGCATGACCGAGGTGCTGGATGACATGTCAGAAGTCATCGCCACCGAAATGGATCAAAGCAAACAATTCAATGACACAGGCAGCAAAGCCTTGCCGGATGGTCCTTATTTCTCTTCCTGCGCGAGCAGAACCATCGTCCTTGAGGGTGGCAATATCAATATCTCTCTTGACTTTGGCAGTGGATGTGAGGGTCCGCATGGAAACTCGCTTGCCGGAATCATTCGCATAGACGTACAATTATTGAGTGCAGACGAACAGCTGGTCACTCATTCTTTTGAGAACTTTTCCATCAACGGAAGGGCCATAGCAGGCTCGATGATCAGAAACCGAATTCGTTCGAACGAAGATGGTTACCCGGAAGTTCAGACCTCAAAGGACCTTACTATTCAATGGAATGAAAACACCGCTTTCAACCGAGTCTGTCAAACAACCCGAGTCTGGGTGGAAGGAAATGACACAAGGAGTTGGGGAGACGACGTTTTTCTCACGACAGGAAAATGGAACGTATTGAAAAATGGAGTACTACAAAGATCCGTCACAATATCGAAGCAACTTCGCAGGGAAATGTCCTGTCGCTTCCTGGTAAGCGGGACTTTAGACATAGAGGGATCAGTAGCCTCATATAGTCTTGATTTTGGCGATGGCACATGCGATGACGTCGCAGTTGTGAGAATCGGCGAAAGGGAACAGGAAATAAAACTGGGAAGGCTCAGAAATCAGATTAGGAACTAACGGGTTTTCTAATTGGATTGTTCTGGATCAGGTCAATATAAAGGTTGACCTGTTCCTTCAGGTGCTTCCTCTCAACAATCTTGTCCAGGAACCCGTGTTCCAGGAGAAACTCAGAACGTTGAAAACCCTCAGGCAATTCCTTGCCAGTAGTGTCTTTCACAACGCGTGGCCCTGCAAAGGCAACTAGGGCATTGGGTTCTGCAATATTTATGTCACCGAGCATGGCATAGGAAGCCGTCGTTCCACCTGTTGTGGGATCGGTGCACAAGGAAATGTAAGGAATTCCTGCTTCCGCAAGCTGCGCTAGTTTAGCCGAAGTCTTGACCAGCTGCATCAGGGAAAGCGACGCTTCCTGCATGCGGGCACCTCCTGATTTCGAAATCATCAGAAACGGAACCTTATTTTTCAGAGAGTAATCAATCGCCCTGGCAATCTTTTCGCCTACAACACTTCCCATGGAACCTCCAATAAATGCAAAATCCATGGCAGCAATGACGAGGTCTTTGCCCAGGGACTTGCCAACTGCAGTTCGCACTGCATCATGAAGACCCGTTTTCTTTTGAGCTTCTTTGATTCTTTCGGTGTACTTCTTGGTATCTACGAATTTCAACGGGTCCTTTGCAGAAAGCTTGGCGTCGAGCTCCTTGAATTCATTATTGTCAAAAAAGATCTCAAAGTACTCAGCGCTTCCTATCCGCACATGATATCCGTCTTCCGGACTCACATACAGGTTTTCTTTCAAATCGTCTGAGTCGATGATTTTTCCGCTGGGCGTTTTATACCAAAGACCCTTAGGCGTGTCCTTTTTTTCATCGGTGGGGGTTTGAATCCCCTTCATTTTACGTTTGAACCAAGAACTCATATCGTTGTTGTTTTGTTCCAAAATCTGGCGCAAGTTATAAAAAAAATGGAGCACCATCATCCGTGGTGCTCCATTTCCCAATAGATTCGTCTATAAAGTATTTACGTTGTTCAGGTCTTCAAAGGCTTGTTTCAGTCTTTCTTTGAAGGATTCCTCTCCTAATCGAACCCACCTGCGAGGATCGTAGAATTTTTTGTTCGGAACATCATCTCCTTCAGGATTTCCGATCTGACCTTGAAGATAATCGGTCTTTTCAGCCATATAATCTCTAACTCCCGCCATGTAAGCGTATTGAAGATCCGTGTCAATGTTCATCTTGATAACACCATAGCCAATGGCTTCCCTGATTTCTTCAAGGGTAGAGCCGGAACCTCCATGGAAAACAAAGTCAACCGGATTGTGACCTGTGTTGTACTTTTCCTCAATGTATTTCTGAGAATTGTCAAGAATTTTCGGGGTGAGTTTCACGTTCCCTGGCTTATAAACGCCGTGAACGTTTCCAAAAGAGGCCGCCACGGTAAATCTCGGGCTCACTTTCAACAATTCCTCGTAAGCATAGGCTACTTCTTCGGGCTGGGTGTAGAGCTTGGAAGAGTCAACATCTGTGTTGTCAACACCGTCTTCCTCTCCACCGGTGATTCCCAGTTCGATCTCCAGGGTCATTCCTATTTTGGCCATTCTCTCCAGGTATCTTTTTGAAATCTCTATGTTCTCCTCGATCGGCTCTTCAGACAGGTCGATCATATGAGAACTGAACAACGGAACCCCATGCTCTTTGTAATGAGCCTCTCCGGCATCCAGCAAGCCATCAATCCAGGGTAAGAGTTTCTTTGCACAATGATCGGTGTGAAGAATTACGGGAATGTCGTAAACTTTTGCCATCTCATGAACGTGCTTCGCTCCGGCAATGGCTCCTGCAATCGCAGCTTTCTGTCCGTCATTGGAAAGCCCTTTGCCAGCATTAAAATGAGCTCCTCCGTTCGAGAATTGAACGATTACCGGGGCATTCAGTTCTTTAGCAGTTTCGAGAACGGCATTGATCGTGCTTGAACTTATAACGTTTGCTGCAGGAAGAGCAAAACTCTTTTCTTTTGCCAGTTTGAAGATTTCCTGCACCGTATCGCCGGTTGCTACACCTGATTTGATTGTCTGTACCATTTGAATTGATTTAAATGAAAATTTCTGAACCTCAAAAGTACGAAATTATCCGCATTAGAAGGGATAATTGATACCGATATTGTAGACGGCGTTTCCGAAGTTGTAGTTGACGAACCACTTATTCGAAGATGGAAGATAGGGCTCATATGTCTTGAATCCGACATCAAATCGAAACACGAGAAAACCGAAGTCATACCTGATCCCCAAACCGGAGCCGATAGCTGAATTTTTAAGGTCTGCAAAACTTTTGAATTTTCCTTCCTCTGTCACAAGATTAGAATCTGTGATGTCCCAGATATTGCCTGCATCAACAAACAAGGCGCTATAGAATTTGTTCGTCAGTCGAAATCGATATTCGAGGTTCATTACGAGTTTGAATGTGCCAACATTATATTCGAGGTTGTTGAGTTCGGCTCCTGGTCCGAGGTCAAACGTTCTCCAGGCCCTCATCTCATTGCTCCCACCGGCGCTGTAACTTCTACTGAAAGGAACGTTGTCTGAGTTTCCATAGGGAATTGCCACACCTGCAAAGGTCCTGAAAACCAAAATATTCTCACTTCTGAGTTCCCAGTATTTCTTGTATTCGATTTCCGTCTTGAAATACTGGGCAACCGGAACGTCAAAAAGAACGCTCTGATCCAGTTCATTCTTGTCTGTGTAAATCAAATTTGAGAATGTGCCGGCAGAGATGAACCTTGCTGTAAAATATGAGAAGTCATTGTCGTTGATGTTTTCCCGGGTGTTATAAACAAATGAATAGGAGATCACGGGTACAAAGGAGTCTTCAATCAGAATTTCCCGCCTTTCTTCTACATCTGAGACCGTGTCGTACTCTTCCGGATTCGAATCCTCATAGCCATTAGCAGGATCGAGGAAAAAATCAATGAAATCAAGGATGTCGTCGTTGTTGTTTGGCAGGGTTTCTCCAAACAGGTCTTCAGTGACGTCGTTCAGCTTCTGATATTCTGAATCATAGATGTTGAAGTAATTGTCAATATTCTGATTCTTGATGTATTGCAGATTGATCAGGTCGAGTCGATGACCGACCCGCTTGGAGCTCTTCCAGGTGTAAGCCATACCCGCCGTGGTGTTCTGCCTGTCGAGCCCCACATTCTTCTGAAAACCCACACTCGCATCAAAGGTCGTAGTGGGAGCCATGTATTTCGGGATCAGCTTTGAAGTGTTTATGGGGAAAAGGATTCTGGGAAAGCGCAGGGAAACTCCAGACAAAAGCTCCCAGGCGTTAAAGAAACTCTCGCTTTGTGTCGGGGGGTTCGAAACATTGAAAATAGATCCCTGAAATGACAGCTCCAAAATCTCGGAGCCCTTGAACATGTTTCGGCCCAGGAACGAAAACTTTCCGAGAATACCGAAAGGCTTGATATTGGATGTCGTAGCGTCCAGATCCACCGTGAGGGCGTATTTCTTCAGGGGAGTCAGGTAGATGTCTGCCGTCAGGGAATCCCCCTCGTGTTCTGTGTAGGAAATGTCAATGTTGGAAGAGAACGTTTTGAGGTTTCGAATGTAATTCTGTGTCTGTGTTTTCTCTGCATCCTTGTAGATCCCATTGGGAGTGATAAAAAGAGAATTTGTCAGGTATTTGGGCCTGAACTTCATCTTGTCAAAGCTGTAAAAACGATACCCCTTGTATACCGCCGAATCCTGGATGGGCCTTCCGCGATTTGCTATAGAAAAGTCGGTATATACATTGATCCGGTTGACATTCTGAATCTTGTAAGGTTTCTTGACCAGCGAATCGTTCTCCTTTACCACACGGTCCGGTATTTTCAGTTCTACCTTTTTCTTGTACTGACCTTTGATCGAATCCGTCCAAAACCCCATGCTGTTATTCCTGAACTCATATACCCCATTGTTTCTGAAAAGATTTACAAGGCGGGCTTCCTCTCGTTCAAAGTCCTCGAAAACAAATGGGTTCCCCTGTTTTAAGAACGACTCTTCCCTGTGACTCTTGTAGATTGAGTCCAAAGAGACGGATTCAATATCCGTACTCACGGAATCGATGTAGTATTGCTCTTTCGGATTGATCCTGTAGTTCACCCTGACCTGCTTCTCGCCAACTGAATCAAGATCATGTTCTACCTCGGCCTCAAAATACCCAATGGATATATAGTAATCCTTCAGGGTGTTTGACGATCTCACCGCTTTTGACGCATCGTATATGACCGGGGCTTCTCCCTTGGTGAGCAACCAGTTGTTTATACCCCTCTTGTTTCTGTAGATGACAAAGGTCTGCTTCTTTGAAAAAATGCGTTCATACCGCTTGTATTTCTTCTCATGATTTGCTGCCCATTCTTCGAAGGTCATTTCGAAGTCCGTATTTCCAAAATTGTAAAGGTGAAGAGGAAGCGGGACGCCCAAGGTGGTTCGATTCGGTTTCTGCACAACATACTTGTCAAGCTCTGAATCCTTGCTTTTTTCTTCGTTGATCAGGATCTGATTTTCCTTGATCATCTTTTCATTTTCTTGGACATATTTAATACTATTGCATGACGTCAACTGAAATATTATGAGAATAAGTAACAGTATTTTAAAAAAAATCGACGGCAACTAGCAATAGTTTTAATATATTCTCAAAAGTAACACTATTTACATGTTAAGCAAAAATCAGATTCGATTTATCAACAGCCTCAGGAGAAAAAAGACAAGGAAGTCAGAAGGGCTGTTTATCGCCGAGGGCAAAAAATTAGTGCTTGACTTGTTAGACTCTGATATACAAGTAGATAAAATTTACTGTCTGCCTGAATTTGAATGCATGGAGCAGGATAAAGTGCAACTGATTTCCGAA
>JAUIKV010000294.1 GCA_030430615.1 Bacteroidia bacterium | reverse complement strand
AGCCTGAGTTGCAAAAATGGCCAGAGCCCGCTCGTCACAATCTCTTTGGCTACATCACTCGGAACATATCCCAGCATTTCCCGTTTTGTAGAAAAAATTTGCTCCGATACCCCGAATATCTTGATGGCGTGAGGGTCTTGGGGATTGCTCGGTTCTTGTTCCCAGTCCAACAGGTGATTGGAGCCTTGGATAAATTGCCAGACAATGGTCTGCCGATCTTGAATGTCCTGAATTTCAAGGTTTTCATAGTAGATTTCGTACCCGACTTGAATCGGGGGCAGGAAAGAAATGCCTTCAGGCATGACAATATTCTGATGGTCTTTTCGTTGCGACATACTTCAGCTGTACCTATTTCGTTGATTTAAGGGGCAAACGTGGTGATTTCTCCCTCGAAAACATGTCCTTTGTTCTAGGTCTTTCAACAGGGTCCTCTCTTTTGGCGTGGTGCACATGGCTGGACTTAACTCCAATCATCCAACGTTTCTTACACCATACAAAAATTGGAGGGCAAAGGAAATGTGTGCAAAGATTTGCCGCGAAGTAACATCTTGTCTTGGTGCCGTGTTTTCCTCGACTTCTGAGGTGAGTGGCGAATACCCTCAAAAGATATCGCCATATTAGGAGATCTGATCAACTGGGAGGTCGCCTTGCTACCCTGTTTCCTTAGGGCAACAATGCGTGAGTGCTAGGTTGAATCTAGAAGAAAAGCGATGGTATTGGGGGCCCATATGAGTCGAAGAGGAAAGAATTCGTTGGATAAGTCCAATCTTTTTACCTTCGCTATTGGGAATGGGGCAGAGTCGTCTAAAGAAATGAGACTCATCACCGGAAGATGGAAATCGGCAATGTCACCTTCAGCAAAGCGTAGTGAGGTTGAGGGGCGTCTGGAAAAATGAAATTTTCATCGACCGGGAGGATTATTTCATAATCCATACAGAAATCGCGGCAAAGAGAATGAGCCACCACCATATACTCAACGAGATTTTTTCTCCCTCGCTTTGGTAGTAAAATCGTCTGTCCATCTCATATCTCCTTAGTTGATGGTTTTCAAAATACAGGTGTAGGTTCATGCTGACCATTACACGTAGGACCTACATATGGTTTGGGTTCATTGTGGGACGAGCCTTTGCACAATGAACAAGCGGATTAAACAAAAAGTATTTACCCGATGCGAGTCAGGCTCTTGGGAAATATCACAACCTACCTTTTCACTGTTCCTATTATCATCGAAAAGGCAAATAATACTTCTGCTGTAAAGAATGCGTTCCGGAAATTATGTTTCATCAATTTTTATGTGAAGGGCTTAGTGCTGAGGGAATCCAGCCTGCAGGAAGTCGGTTTTATGGCAGACGAAGGTGGTGGAGGAAAGAGACAAGGGGATCTTTTTCGGCATCTAAAAGGCTGAAAAATGGTATTATTCATACATAAGGAGTCTGGGGGTGAGCCTCTACAGCTTCTTTTTCAGATTGATAGATAGGGACAATCTCTGAGAGGTGGGTCGACTCTAAGAGAACTTTGACCGTCGGTTGCGGGTTGATGATGCTGAGGTGCACATGATTGGGTCTCATCTTGTGATACCAAAGGAATAATTGTCCTAATCCTATCGAATCAATCCCGGTAATCTCAGAAAAATTTAAGATGATATGTTGACAGCCCATTTCCTTTGCTCCGAGGATGGCGACTTCAAGGCCTAACTTGGAACTGACGTCAAAGCTTCCTGAGAGTTCCAGTATTTTTGTGTTGTGCTGACAATGTTCTCTGACGGCAAGCATAAGTGTTTCCTCCCTTCTTTTTTTGATTGCCTTAGGAATAGCTAAAATTAATTTGCTGATGCTGTTCTTCTCTGCGCCTCTTGTGAAGATATCTTGGTGAGGTTTTCTTGACAGTTGACGCCCCCGGGAGATGGGCATCAATTCCCCAGACAGGGTAAATTAAAGTACGTATATTAAAGGGGGGAACTCCAGCAATGAAGAAAGGGTGCATTCGTCTACATTCACGAGAATTGTCATGTTGACCCTTTGCCGAAACGCATGGACCTTCTGCCGTCTTCATCGTCCGGTTCAAGGCCGTGATGTCTAACCCATGTATCAACTTTGCAGGAATTTGCCCCTATGTCCGGTAGGAGCGCGACCTGCTTGAAAAGACCAGTCACAACCAAAAATCTCCCGTTGAATGAAGCATATGAAAAACTGGTATTTCGTAGAGAGCCCGGTTGTCCTATTCGGGATGGCACACCAGGGGTGCCATCAGATGGTAAGAATTGACCGGTTATGGCGGCGAGTAGAAATGTTACGCAGAAATTTTTCGTTTCCAACTTCGAGCTACGAAGTTCGGGCAGGGTCGGCTTGGGAAGAGACGGATTAATCGCAGAACGAGTAAAAAATTATTTCAGACGGGAAATTCATCATTGACACCACAAAAATTATGAATCTCCAGGCAAAATGATCGGACATTTCTCCTTAATTAAATTGTGGCCCCTCACATAAGAAATCGCCTGTCCGGAGCTTCTTTCTATTTACGGTCACCCAAATACGAACCCGATGGTTAAAGTATCAAAATTTGGAAGGAGGGGTGGGCCAGTTCCTACCAAATGATTTGACGCATTTAGGAAAGAACCGGTATAAGGCTGGTTGTTTCAGGATGGAGAGAGTTTGATCACTTACCAGTGATAAAAATTACCGCACCTAAAATCAAGACATGAAAAGTTAATAAA
>JAUIKV010000293.1 GCA_030430615.1 Bacteroidia bacterium | reverse complement strand
CGTTGTACAAACTGTAAAAAGCGTTATCCTCACCATCCCTTTCAGCGAGGTCAGCATCCAGCAATTCTACAAGTTTCAAAAAATCTGGATTTTTGGAATCGGTTCGGGTCAATCTCATTCAGAAGCAACTGTTTTTCAGAGTAAAATCATTTTCGTTCTAAAAATAACAATTTTACTCCATCCCAGATTTATAGGTCTCCAGGGCCCGGGCCCGGGCCATTCTGTGGTCTACCATCGGCTCGGGATAATCGTCGGTTCCCAACTCAGGAACCCATTTTCCTACATAGATCTTTTCCTTGTCGAACTTCTTCAGTTGCTCCATCGGGTTGAAAATTCTGAAATAAGGAGCGGCATCACATCCGGTTCCCGCTGACCATTGCCAGTTCCCGTTGTTCGATGAAAGCTCGTAATCGAGCAGCTTCCTGGCAAAATACCCCTCACCCCAGCGCCAGTCGATCAGCAGGTGTTTGCAGAGAAACCCAGCTGTGATCATCCTGACCCGATTGTGCATGTGACCTGTGGCATTGAGTTCACGCATTCCGGCATCCACCAGTGGATAGCCGGTTTCGCCACGGCACCACTTGTCAAACTCCTGCTCATTGTTTCTCCAAACGATTCCATCGTATTTTTTCTTGAAGTTCTCGTTGACCACACGAGGATAGTGATACAGGATCTGCATGAAAAACTCCCTCCAGATCAATTCGGAGAGGAACACCTGATGAGACGGATCGAGGGCCTGAATGATTTTTCGAATGCTCACGGTTCCAAACCTCAGATGTGGTCCCAGGTGAGAGGTTCCGTCAATCGCTGGGTAGTCCCTGTTCTTGTCGTATGAACCCGCAATGGAGAGTTCATATGGCCTGACCTTGATAGAAGCCTCTTTGAGGCCGAGAGCCTCCATGGAAGGAAATTCAAAGGTTTGCTGAACGAATTGAGCTCTGTAGTCACCTACAGAGACTTCGTGATTCGCAGCCTCGCCAATCTTAAATCCTTTTTCGCTGAACTTTCGGAGCCATTTGTTCTTATAAGGCGTGAATACATGATAGGGTTTCCCGTCGTCTTTCAAAACCTCGTTCCCTTCAAAGATGACCTGATCCTTGAAGGTCTTGAATGCAATGTCTTTCCGAGTGAGAAGATCCTCTACTGATTCGTCACGTGAAATGGCATAGGGTTCGTAATCCCGGTTTGTAAACACTGCTTCGATGTCATACTCATCCAGAATTTCCCTCCAAACCTGGAGAGGGCTCCCCTTGTAGATTTTTAAGGAGGACCCCCATTTCTTCAACTGTTGATCCATTTCTAAAAGCGACTCGTAAATGAATGCCACCCTGGGATCATCGGCAGGAAGTTCACGAAGAATCTCATCGTCAAAAATGAACAGTGCGAGAACAGGATGCCCCGATTCGAGAGCCCGATTCAGGCCGGTATTGTCTTGTAGCCTTAGATCACGCCTGAACCAGAAAATCGATATGTTTTTCTGTATTGGTTCTTTCATCTACCTGCAATCATTGATTTATACCCCATCATTATTCAGTGATTCTATCGATCATACCGCTAAAAATAAAGCCATGAAAGGGATAAACGGCAAACCAATACAACCTTCCTAATACCCCGACCGGTCGGAAGGTGGCCGTTTGAACAAGCTCCTCTCCTTCCATCCTGAACTCGAGCCATGCATCACCCGGCAGTTTCATCTCGGCAAACAACAACAACCTGCCCTCCTCCTTGTTCGCATAGAGAACCCTCCAAAAATCAAGAGTATCCCCAGGGTTCAGACTGTCCAAACTTGTTCGTCCCCGTCTCAGACCTACGCCCCCGACTAACTTATCTGCAAACCCCCTAAAAAGCCAAAGCCAATTTCCATAGTACCAGCCGGTCGTTCCTCCGATGCTCCAAATCCGATTCAAGGTTTCAGCTCGATTCTTGACCTTTCGCCTCCGCTGATCGGTAAAACATCCGAAAGTGGGAACGTTGATGAAATCCGAGATATTGATATTCAAATTTCCGCTGACCATGGCATCTTTCCAACTGGAAACAATCTCATTGCTCTCTATTCTTCTGAAAGCCCGTCTCAGGGATTCTTCGTAGCCTGCCGGTTGTATGTTCAGAATTCTGTTCAGATCGTCATTGCGGCAAATCACCTCAACCTTCATGCTGTTCACAAGGGCTACTGCCAGCTTGTAAGACGTGGATGTCACGAAATACAACCAATAGGAAGACAGTTTTGGCGTCATTACCGGGACCACGTAGATGCGCCTTTTCAGATGCCGGACATCTGAGAACTTGAGAAGCATCTCCTTGTAGGTAAGGATATCCGGTCCGCCAATGTCAAAATCCTGATCAAAAGTCTTCGGATTGAACAGAGTTTCCTTCAAAAATAGAATCACGTCTTTCACGCTTATCGGCTGGCATCTGGTGAGCAGCCACCTCGGGGTGATCATCACAGGTAATTTCTCAACTAAATCGCGAATTATCTCGAAAGAAGCGCTACCGGATCCAATGATTATTCCGGCTCTTAATGTTGTCAGATGATAAGACCCTTTGCCCAGCTCCGTTTCCACCGCTTTTCGCGAAGCCAGGTGCTTGGACAGCTCTTCTTCGTTTACGATTCCACTCAAATAAACAACATGTTTAACACTAGTGGCTTCGAGGGCTTTCCGGAAGTTTATTGCAGACTGTTTTTCCAGCTCCTCGTAATTCCTTTCAGAAGCCATGGAATGAACCA
>JAUIKV010000039.1 GCA_030430615.1 Bacteroidia bacterium | reverse complement strand
CTTTTGGATGCGCACCGGAAGAGTTTCCAGACCCTGAAGGATCTGAAAAGCATTGAAAGGACTCAAGGCGCCTCCGAAATCTCGCAATCCCTCAAGGATCAACTTGAAAGTATAAGAGGCATTCCCCAGGGTTTCGTGATACTTGAGTCCGTGGTATCCGGGCGAGGGTTCGGTGAATTCAGGAAACTTGCCGTTCGACCAGTCAAAGGTCCCGGCATCGACGATCGCTCCGCCTAACGAGTTGCCCTGTCCTCCGATGTATTTGGTAAGTGAATGGATGACGATGTCCGCTCCGTGCTCGATCGGGTTGAGAAGCGCCGGGGTGGCCACCGTGTTGTCAACAATAAAAGGCACGCCCGCCTCCCTGGCCTGCTTCGAGATGGCTTTCAGGTCGAGTACATCGAGTTTGGGGTTTCCGAGCGACTCGACGAAAATGGCCCGGGTATTCTCCTGGACTGCTTCCCCAAAGCTTTCAGGGTTCGACGCGTCGACAAAGGTCGTAGTGATCCCGAGTCGCGGCAGGGTGACATTGAGAAGGTTATAGGTTCCTCCGTAAAGGCTTCCTGAGGCTACTACATGATCTCCGGCCCTGAGCAGGGTAAGCAAGCCGGTTGAAATAGCCGCCGTGCCCGAGGAGAAGACTACGGCACCGATTCCTCCCTCAATGGCTGCCAGCCGTTTCTGCAGGATGTCATTGGTCGGGTTGTTCAATCGGGTGTAGATAAAGCCCAGTTCCGCCAGGGAGAACAAATTGGCCGCATGATCTGTATCGTTGAATACATACGAGGTCGATTGATAAATCGGCACCGCCCGGGTGCCGGCTGTTTGGGTTGTGTCGTGCCCTGCGTGGAGGGCCTGGGTTGCTAGATTCAAATTGCTCATGTCGATGAAATTTAGTTTTTGAAATTTTAATTTTTCTATTGTTTTGATCCTTTTCTTGAATCAGGGGCAAAAAAAAACCTCTGAATAAATCAGAGGCTTTTCTATATGCATTGGCTTCATTTCAATCCATACCGATCCTCTGCGCTTTTGGGCACATCATCATCATGGATTTACAGAAGTTTGAATTCATTTTGTTTTTAATTTCTGATGCAAATCTACTAAGTTTCTTCAAATGTTTAAAGACTTTTTTAATTTTTTCCACATTTTTATCAATAAATCCTTGATTTTGCTGCGGTTTTGTCAATGAATTTTTTCCTGAGTTGGTCGTCACAAATGAGAATCTAAGACGACTTTGTCATTCAGAATGAACAATTTTCTTTATTTTTGACGCTCAAACCCGGAGGAAAGATTTGAACTGATTGCAACCTCATTAAAAAATGCTAAAGCAGTATTCCTACTTTAGCTTCAGCAGTCACTTCTAGCACCTCCCTTTATTCATTTTGAATGTCATATTTATTTACGTCTGAATCCGTTTCAGAAGGGCATCCCGACAAGGTAGCAGATCAAATTTCTGACAGCCTGCTGGACAATTTCCTGGCTTTCGACCCTAATTCGAAAGTGGCCTGCGAAACGCTTGTCACTACGGGGCAGGTGGTTCTTGCCGGGGAAGTGAAAACCGAGACCTATATCGATGCGGCCCGTATCGCAAGGGAAACCATCAACAAGATTGGCTATACCAAAGGAGAGTACAAGTTTGAGGGTGACAGCTGCGGCGTCATCTCCCTCATACACGAGCAGTCTCCCGACATCAACCAGGGAGTCGACCGCGGTGGTATTGAAGAACAGGGGGCAGGAGATCAAGGTATGATGTTTGGATACGCTACGGACGAAACCGAAAACTATATGCCTTTGGCACTCGACCTTAGCCACCGCTTGCTTCGCGAGCTGGCTGACCTCCGAAGAGAAAGCAAGGAGATCAAATACCTGCGTCCGGATGCCAAGAGCCAGGTGACCATTGAATACTCCGACGATCATGTTCCACAGCGAATTGACACCATCGTCCTTTCGACCCAACACGATGAGTTCGATGAGGATGAACGCATGCTTGAAAAGATCAAAAACGACATCATTGAGATATTGATCCCAAAGGTCAAAGCCAAATTGCCCGCTAAAATCCAGGCGCTTTTCAATGACCAGATCAAATACCACGTCAACCCGACCGGGAAGTTCGTGATCGGAGGCCCACATGGAGACACAGGGCTAACCGGGCGCAAAATAATCGTAGACACCTACGGGGGCAAAGGCGCCCATGGTGGCGGGGCCTTCAGCGGCAAGGATCCGAGCAAAGTAGACAGATCTGCTGCCTATGCAGCGCGGCACATCGCGAAGAACATGGTAGCCGCCGGTATCTGCGAGCAGGTGCTCGTGCAGGTTTCCTATGCCATTGGGGTCGTGGAGCCCACCTCGGTCAATGTAGACACCTACGGAACGGCTAAAGTAGACTTCTCAGACGGAGAGATTTCCCGCATCATCGAAAGTGTATTCGACATGCGACCCGGAGCCATTGAGCAGCGATTGAAACTTAGAAATCCGATCTACAGCGAAACGGCAGCCTACGGTCACATGGGAAGAAGGCCCAGAACCGTCGTGAAGCATTTTTCGTCACCTTACTCGGGCGAACGCACCGTAGAAGTGGATCTCTTTACCTGGGAGCAACTCGACTACGTGGATACCTTGAAAAAGGAATTCAACCTGTAGAAATTCGGGTTACCTTAGAGTCATGAAAATCCGACTGGCATTTTTGGTGATGACTTTCCTGCTGACCCACGCAAGGGCGCAGAGCCCATTGCAAAGTGAGGGCCAAAGCCAGGACCCCGCCATCAAGGCTTCCCTGGTTGCTGAAACTGATCTGGAGGCCGAGCAGTTTGTCGGAGCCGACGAGCTGGGCAACCTGTTTTACATGGAGAACCAGGTCTTTTACCGAAAGAGCGGGCAGCGGATCTTTTCTTTCAGCAATGTCGACCTGGGGGCCATTACCGCAGTTGATACGGGCAATCCCTTTAAGATCCTGTTGCTTTACCGGGACTTCAATTCTGTGATCATCCTCGACAACAACCTGAATGAACTGAGCGAGCGACTCGACTTTACCGGGGAAACCCTATTCAACAACGTATTGTTCGTGGGCAATTCCTCTCAGAACAACATCTGGCTCTACGCGGATGACAACAAGCTCCACCTCTACAACTATGAAACACTCTCAGAAGAGCTGCAAACCCAGGCCATGACCTTTTACGAAGATGATTTCAAGGCGCTTGGCCTGGTGAGTACTTTCAAGCGCGTGTGGATTCAATCCAGAACGGAGGCATTGGAATTCAATGAATACGGGAACTACGTCAGAACTTATTCAATCGCTGGAGCCGATCAAATCTTTCCCTTTCAAAGAGGAATCCTCGTTTTAAAAGAGGGCGCATTTGAATACGTTTTTGAACAGGAGCGTCGAAAGGTAGATCTCGATTACAAGGGATACATGAAAAATGTATCTGTAAGCGGCTCATCTCTATTTATCTACGACGGAAAGAAGGTCAGCCAATACCAGCTCCGGCTCTGAAATTTGGCGGAAAGGCTGAAAATAAGCCATATTTTTTTTATTTTCGTTCTTCCGTTCGACCAGAGACGGAAAGTCCTTTCTCAAGGGGGCGCATCGAATCAAATCAAACCAAATTCATATGCATATTGCAATTGCCGGAAATATAGGAGCAGGCAAAACGACGTTAACGAACTTATTGGCAAAGCACTACAAATGGGAACCGCATTTTGAATCGGTAGCGGAGAACCCCTACCTGGATGATTTTTACGGCTCGATGGAGCGCTGGTCCTTCAATTTGCAGATCTATTTCCTCAATACGCGTTTTCGCCAGATTCTGGAAATCCGTGAAAGCGGGAAGAACATCATACAGGATCGAACCATCTACGAGGATGCGAACATCTTTGCTCCCAACCTCCACGCGATGGGCCTGATGACCAATCGGGACTTTAGCAATTACGAAACCCTGTTTGATCTTATGGAGCGGCTGGTGGCTCCACCGGATCTTTTGATCTACCTCAGAGCAAGCATCCCGACCCTTGTCGGACAGATCCACCGGAGAGGAAGGGAATTCGAGAACTCGATCAGCATAGACTACCTCAGTCGCCTTAACGAGCGTTACGAGGCGTGGATCTCTACCTACAAGAAAGGCAAGCTATTGATCATCGATGTGGATAACCTGAACATTGTCGACAAACCCGAAGACCTCGGTTCGGTGATTGACCGCATCGACGCCCAAATCCACGGCTTGTTCTAGATTTATTCGAACTGCGTCCACTCGAAAACCTGAGGCATAAAAAAACTCCCGATAAATCGGGAGCTCTTTCGCACTAAATTTAATAAGATATTTACTTCTTGACGTTGTCTTTGATGTCTCCTTTCAACGTCGAATAATTGATCTTCAAAGCATTGACATTTCTCAATTCTTCTTTGATGTCGGTGATGGTACCCACATTGGATTCGATATCCGCTTTGATCGATGTCGTAAGCAGAGGTATCTCGTCTTCAGGATGCGTTTCACGCTCAGCAAAGATGAAATACTTCACGTCTTTGATGTCGGCGATACGATCATTCAACTGGATCTTGTCACCGTTCTGACCTTTCACCTTACCTACATAGATATAACTCACGAGGCTCTTGCGCTCCAGCTTCTTGATTTCAGTAGCTTTAGGCAATTGCGGTTTCTGAATCTTCAATTCGGTTTCACGCATTACGGTTGTCACCATAAAGAAGAACAAAAGCATGAATACAATATCTGGCAGGGACGCGGTAGATATACCGGGCATTCCCTTTTTCTTCTTTTTAAACTTTGACATACGATTCTACTTTGTAGGTTCAGCCTCAGAGATGATCTGAGGGTACTTCTTCTTGATATTGTCTATCCGCTGCTTGAGCGTCTCATTTGACGGATTGTTCGAGGCATCTTTAACCATCTGCTCATAGGTCACGCCATAGAGCTTCTTGGAAAGCCTGTTTCGGAGCTCTGTGTAGGCACCTACCAATTCGTTCTGAACGGATATGTAGGTTCCATAAGACGTTCCGCGATCGCTCTCCAGGGAGATTACCGCTTTGTTCGGGTGATCCGAAGATTCGGGATCCTTTGATCCTTCGCACCAATCACACTCAGCAGGCTCTGCTCCGTCGATTGGGTTGCCCAATCCTCCGCCATTGTCGATGAAATTCATCGCCTCTTCACGAATCTGATCCACGGTCATGAAGGTTTCACCCTCCACGAGAATGTCATTGTTGCGGTTAACGGTCACAATGAAAACATTCTTTTCCTTCAGCTTCGGCGGCTCTGGCATGTCTTCCGGCTGCTTCTCAGGCAACTTTCGATTGATTCCCGTATCGACATCCATCGTGGTGGTCACCAGGAAGAATATCAACAGTAGGAATGCGATATCGGCCATTGACCCGGCATTGATTTCCGGTACATCTCTTTTTGCCATAATCTTACTTTGTTATGAGTCCTTTCACAAAATCCCACAGGAAGAATCCCAAACCGATTCCTCCGAGGATCATAGAGTAGATGATCCCTGTGCTGACCCATTTTGATACGGGACCAGCTTCTCCGTCTTTGATCACCATGCCTGAGGCATTGGTCACGGCGGCATCCGATGCCAAACCGTAGGCAACGATCAAAAGCACAGCCATAGCGGCGAGTGAGATCAGCGATTTCTTCAGCAATTTAGGTTGCCTGATCAGGTTCCACAAAGAGAACACAATGGCAATGATTGCTGTAATGATCAGTATAATTCTCGCGAATGCCACGAAAGGAGAAACCAGGCTGTTTTGCAGGTCAAGGCTCTCTTTTACAGCGTCATCGCCTTCCATGATTATCCTGGCAAGGAAGTAGATCGCAATCAATCCGATCAATCCCGATACCAGAGATAATATTTTAGATACAGTACTGTTCATAGCTGATTATTTATTTCTGATCAACAAGTCAACCAATTTGATTGAGGCATCTTCCATGTTATTCACGATACCGTCGATCTTGGAAATAATGTAGTTGTAAAAGATCTGAAGGATGATCGCTACTACAAGACCAAATACTGTTGTCAAAAGGGCCACTTTAATACCCCCTGCAACTACCGCTGGTGAAATGTCACCCGCTGCTTCGATCGAGTCAAAGGCGCTAATCATACCGATTACCGTTCCCATGAAACCAAGCATAGGAGCCAGGGCGATAAAGAGCGACAGCCAGGAAACGTTCTTCTCGAGCAATCCCATTTGCACACCACCGTAGGCAACTACAGCTTTTTCTGCAGCATCTACACCTTCGTCCATTCTGTCCAATCCCTGATAGAAGATAGAGGCAACAGGACCTTTTGTGTTTCTGCACAATTCTTTTGCAGCTTCCACTCCACCTGAGCTCATAGCTTCCTCAACGCTGTCGACGAGTTTGTCGGTATTCGTTGTCGCCATGTTCAGGTAAATGATTCTTTCAATGGCAATGGCCAACCCGAGTATCAAGGTAACCAATACAATCCCCATAAAGAAAGGACCACCCTCAATAAAGCGCTGCTTCAAGACCTGGTGAAAAGTTTTGTCTTCGACAACTTGTTCTGTTTGCGCATAAATGTCTTGAGCTGAGCTCAATAACATCAATCCTGTCATGACAAGGATAGTAGATACTTTTTTCATTTGTGTAAAGTTTGTTATTAAATTTAGTTAATGGGTTTAAAGATATAAAAATTTTGGAATAATAGAACATCTTCCGCGGAGAGAAAGGGATTCGAACCCTTGTTATGATCTCTCATAAACACGCTTTCCAAGCGTGCGCCTTAAGCCACTCGGCCACCTCTCCAAAAAGCCAAAATTTCAATAGAGCGGCAAGTAAAGAAAAATAATTTAATTGGAAAAATATTTTGATCTAAAACTCCGACAGCTCTCCCCTCAGAGGCCTTTCAAAATGGGTCTTGAACTCCTCCCGGCTGAAATCGAAAGGGAGCAGGTAACGCAGTTTTGCCAGGGCTGATTCGGTCGTGATGTCACGGCCGCTGATCACTCCGATTTGCTTCATCCCCGCGCTCGCGGCATAAAGCCCCTGCAGGACACTTCCGCTGACGCATTGGGTGACATTGACTATGCGGATGCCGGCTTTGATCGCATCACTGAGGCATTCCAGGAACCAGCTTGCAGTAGGCGCATTTCCCGCCCCGTATGTCTCCAGAACGACTCCTTTCAATCCCGGAATTGAAAGCACATGCCTGACCGTGGTCTCCGTGATGCCTGGAAAGAGCTTCAGGATCACGACATCAGACGACATCTCCATTCTCACCACGAGTTCTTTCCCTTTCTCGTCAGCCTTCAACCGCCTCAGTATCGAATCGTTGAAGGTCAGGTGCACCCCGCTCTCAGCCAGGTGAGGAAAATTCGGCGACTCAAAAGCCTCGAACTGTTCAGAGCTTACCTTGGTCGTTCGGTTGGCACGGTAGAGCTTGTATTCAAAATAGAGGGCTACCTCCTGGACCTTCGCCACTCCGTCCTCCTGAGCTGAGGCTACCTGAATGGCCGTGATCAGGTTCTCCTTGGCATCGGTTCTCAAGTCCCCTATCGGCAATTGAGAGCCCGTGAAGATGACTGGTTTTCTCAGGTACTCGAGCATGAAACTCAAGGCAGATGCCGTATATGACATGGTGTCAGTGCCCGTTAGAACCACAAAGCCATCGTAATCTGCATAGCGTGACTCGATGATCTCCGCGATGCGCCTCCAGAGGTCCGGCGTCATGTCAGATGAATCGATAGGTTGCTCAAATGAAATGGTTTCTACCTGGCAATCAACTAGTTGTAGTTCAGGGATTCGCTCCTTGATATTTTCAAAGTCGAAAGCCTTTAGGGCGTTGGTCTCGTAATCCTTGATCATCCCGATGGTTCCCCCGGTGTAAATCAGCAACAATTTTGATGGGCTGTGAGACATAGAAAAGATTTGCACGCTTTTTGATATCTTGGTAAAAGTAACTGAAAAAAAGAAAAAAATGACTGGTTCCTTTATATTGATTGTCGCCATCGGTTTGCTGGGTATGCTGGTGCAGGGCAGGCTCAAGAGCAAATTCAGGAAATACTCGCACCTTCACCTGCAGAATGGAATGAGCGGCAGGGAGATCGCCGAGCGGATGCTATCAGACAACGGCATTTACGACGTCAAGGTAATCTCGACCCGCGGTCAGCTCACCGATCATTACAACCCGCAAAATAAGACGGTCAATCTCAGCGAGGCTGTATACGGAGAGAGAAATGCCGCGGCTGCAGCAGTAGCCGCCCATGAGTGCGGACATGCCGTCCAGCACGCTCAGGCCTACACCTGGCTACAACTCAGATCCCGATTGGTTCCCGCAGTGGGCATTTCCTCAAAATTGGCATCTTTCCTGCTGATCGCCGGAATCTTTACCGTGGAGATCTTCCCACAGCTATTGCTCTTAGGCATCCTGCTATTCGCCTCTACCGTGGTATTCACCATAGTCACTTTGCCCGTGGAGTACGACGCCAGCAACCGGGCATTGGCCTGGCTTGAAAATAAGCAAATGGTCACTCCGCAGGAACAGGACGCGGCAAAAGATGCCCTCAAATGGGCCGCTCGCACCTATGTTGTTGCTGCTTTGAGCTCGATCGCCACTTTGTTGTACTACGTAAACATTTACAACAGCAGAAGCTGATCAGATCTTGATCTGTCGATCGATCTGCTGATCCAGGGAGATGAAGGTCTCCGTTCGCGCCACACCTTTTATGTTTTGGATCTGGTGGTTCAGCACCTGCATCAGGTGCTCGTTGTCACGGCATAGAATTTTCACGAAGATGGCGTAGTTCCCTGTGGTGTAGTGGCTTTCGATGACCTCATCAATGTCCTGCAGACGCTTGATGGCCTCCCTGTACTTGCTGCTGCTGTCGAGAAATATCCCGACAAAGGCGAGTGTTTTGAAACCCAGGACCTTGGGGTTGATGACGAATTTGGAGCCTGAGATCAGGCCCGAGGCTTCCAGCTTGCGAAGTCGCTGATGGATCGCTGCACCGGAGATGCCAACCTCCCGGGCAATGCTCAAAATGGGCGTCCGGGCATCTGAAATGAGCCGATTAAGGATCATTTTGTCAATGCCGTCCAGTTTGAGCTCCCCTTGTTTCATCAGAACCTACTCTTCAGGTTGCATGACAAAATCTTCCATGAACTTGGTGGTGTAATTACCCGAGACGTAATCCGGGTCATCCATAAGTTGTCGGTGGAACGGAATCGTAGTTTTGATACCTTCGATCACAAACTCATCAAGGGCACGGCGCATCTTGCTGATGGCCTCTTCCCGGGTCTGAGCGGAATCGTATACCCCGCGTACACATGCGTGTCCAGTCGCACTCCGTGTCCGCCTGGCGCATGGAAGATCGTGATCTTGCCCGGAGAAGGTCTGAATCCGTGATAAGGGTCTTCGGCATTGATCCGGCATTCGATCGAGTGCTGAGTCGGGTAATAATTGATTCCAATGATGGGCACCCCGGCGGCAACTTTGATCTGCTCCCGGATCAGGTCGAAGTTCGCGATGACCTGTTCTGTGATCGGATGCTCCACCTGGATTCGGGTGTTCATCTCCATGAAGTAGAAGTTGCGATGCTTGTCAACCAGGAACTCAATGGTCCCTGCTCCTTCGTATTTGATGAATTCCGCAGCTTTCACGGCAGCCTCTCCCATTTTCTCACGCAGTTCCTGCGTCATGAAAGGAGAAGGTGTCTCTTCTGTAAGCTTCTGGTGCCTGCGTTGCACGGAACAATCACGTTCTGATAAATGGCAGGCTCTTCCTTTGTCATCGCCTACGATTTGTATTTCAATGTGTCTTGGCTCTTCAATGAGCTTCTCCATGTACATAGCGTCATTGCCGAATGCCGCTTTCGATTCTTTACGAGCCGAATCCCAGGCGTCCTGAAGGTCTTCTTCGCTCCATACCGCGCGCATTCCTTTGCCACCGCCACCAGCGGTGGCCTTGAGCATGACAGGATATCCTATTTCTTTGGCCGTTTTCTTGGCCGCGTTCAAGTTCTCAAGAAGGCCCTCTGAACCGGGCACGGTAGGAACTCCGGCTTTCTTCATCGTCGCCTTGGCTGTTGCCTTGTCACCCATCATATTGATCATTTCCTCGGATGCGCCGATGAACTTGATCCCGTGCTCTTCACAGATCTTTGAGAAACGGGCATTCTCCGAAAGAAAGCCGTATCCCGGATGAATTGCATCCGCATTGGTGATCTCAGCCGCCGCGATGATATTCGACATCTTCAGATAGGATTCCGAACTTGGGGCAGATCCTATGCGAACGGCCTCATCCGCAAAGCGCACGTGAAGACTCTCCTCGTCAGCCGTTGAATAAACTGCTACGGTTTTGATCCCCATCTCCCGGCAGGTCCGAATGACACGCAGGGCGATTTCTCCCCTATTGGCTATTAGTATTTTTTTAAACATGGATTCAGTGCATTAAGTTTGATCACGAAGGATCAACCAGGAAAAGAGGTTGATCGAATTCAACCGGTGAGGAATCCTCGACAAGAACTTTCACGATCTTGCCTGAGACTTCTGATTCCACCTCGTTGAATAATTTCATCGCCTCGATGATGCAGACCGTGTCTCCTGCTGAGATTGTGTCTCCAACCTTTACAAAAGCTGGCTTGTCCGGCGAGGGTTTTCTGTACAAAGTACCGATGATCGGTGATTTGATCTCGATGTACTTCGAGGTTTCATCGGCCTTTGGCGTTTCAGCGGGTGCTTCCTGGGCAGGTGCCGCCTGGGCCGATGTCTCCATAGGAGCAGGTGCTGGCACGGCAACTTGCTGAGGCTGTTGAATTATGGTAGTTTCTGCTTTTTCGGAACCGGTTCTGATGGTGATCTTCACGTCACCGGTCTCCAGTTTCACCTCGCTCGCGCCTGACTTGGCCACGAATCTGATGAGGTTTTGTATTTCTTTTAAATCCATAATTGATTATTTTGAATGTTCTAAGAATTGTAACACCATTTGAAATAAATCGCTCCCCAGGAGAATCCCCCTCCAAAGGCAGCTACGATTACCGTATCCCCTTTTTTCAGCTGTTTTTCATAATCCGCAAAGAGCAGTGGGATGGTCGCTGAAGTCGTGTTCCCGTACTTGCTTATGTTGAGCATGACCTTGGATTCATCGAGCTTCATCCGCCTAGCAGTTGCTTCGACAATCCTCTTGTTTGCCTGGTGAGCCGCCAGCCATTGCACATCGTCACCTGTCAGATTATTGCGCTCGAGAATCTTCTCACTGACGTCCGCCATGTTGAAAACGGCATTTTTAAATACCGTCTGCCCATCCTGGCGCGCATAGTGCAACCTGTTCTTGACGGTCTCAACCGTTGCTGGCATCACGGATCCACCGGCAGGAACTTTGAGAAACTCCCGTCCTGAACCATCGGATCTCATGTATTCGTCGAGCAGGCCAAGCCCTTCGGTATTGGGCTCAACCAGCACTGCCCCCGCGCCGTCACCGAATATGATGCAGGTCGTTCTGTCCTGATAGTCGATCATTGAGGAGTTCTTGTCAGCTCCGATCAAAAGTATCTTTTTGTATCTGCCCGACTCGATGTATCCGGCAGCGACCGACATTCCGTATAGAAAACTGGAACAGGCCGACTCGAGATCGAAAGCGAAGGCATTCACCGCACCGATTTCAGACGCGACATAGGCACCTGTGGAGGCAGCCTGCATGTCCGGGGTGGCCGTACACAGAATAATGAGTTCTATTTCTTTGGGGTCAAGGCCGGTTTTGGCCAGAAGATCTTCAGAGGCTTTAATGGCCAGGAAAGAGGTTCCCTTGTCGGGATCCTTCAAAATACGCCGCTCCTTGATGCCTGTTCGGGTCGTGATCCATTCGTCATTTGTGTCGACCATCGTCTCCAACTCCTTATTCGTCAGAATGTGATCAGGAAGGTATTTCCCGACAGCTGTGATCGCGGCTGTAACTTTGCTCATGTCTGCGGATTTACTGGTTTGCGCCCTGCTTCAGAATGGAAATGGAAGGCAAAACAGAATTCAAAAGTAATAAAATTCGGAATCTAAGTTGATCAAAAAAGCGCTATTTTTTGAAAAAAAACGTCCAAAAACGCAAAAAAACCCTCAATATTGAGAGTTTTTCGCTTTTTTTCGCCGTATTTATCGAGCGTTCACAGAACCTTAGGCCTGGTTCTCCTCGGCATCGATAAGCACCTGACCCCTGTAGTAGAGTTTGCCTTCGTGCCAGTGTGCACGGTGATACAAATGAGACTCTCCTGTCGTCGGGTCCTTCGCGATTTGAGGAATAGATGCTTTGTAATGCGTTCTTCTCTTATCTCTGCGCTGCTTTGACGTTCTTCTTTTAGGATGTGCCATTTTTGCTTATTTTTTGTCTATTAGTAATTTCTTCAAATCGTCCCAACGGGGATCAGTTTCTTCTATGTCTTTTTTGTTCTCCGGACTCAGTTCATCCAGTTTTTCAAGTATTTCTGATTTTAGCGTGCCATCTTCGATTCCGGGATGCACTTTTTTAGAGGGCACCGCCAGCACCATCATTTCATAAATGTACTGTGCCACATTCATCTGATGCTCTCCATGTGGCAAAATCAACACCTCATCATTGTCATCGTCAAAATCCTCTCCGAACTTGACAACCAGATCCAACTGACCTTCCAGCGGAAGATCAAACGGCTCATTGCTCAGATCACAGTTCACATTGACGTCACCGCTTCCTGTGAAATGCAATTCCAGCATGTTGCTTTTCTTTCGAAAATCCAGCTTGATGTCCAAATTCGCCGAGCGAAATTCATCATACTTAAAAAACTCAAAGAACTCTTTGTCAAGTTTATATTCGAATCTGTGCAGACCTTCTTTCAGTCCGAAAAAAGAAATCTCATATTCTTTCAACATTTTCATCCGAACACAAATTTGAGCGCGCAAAGATAATCATTTGTTTGAGATTAAAAAAGCATTCTCCTCAGATTCTTGTTTTTTCGTATCCCCTTACTGCTTTCTTGTATCTCTCTGAATTTCAAGCTTGTTTTTTTTAAGCTCCTGGTTGCTCGTTCTAGCCTTGTACAATTCTATTGCGGCAAACAAGGCCTCCCTGAACGACTTGTGATCGGCTTTGCCCTGTCCGGCAATGTCAAACGCCGTACCGTGATCCGGTGACGTGCGAATCTTGTTCAGCCCCGCCGTGAAATTCACACCGTGTCCAAAGGCAATCGTCTTAAAGGGAGCTAGCCCCTGGTCGTGGTACATGGCCATGACACCGTCGAAGTTCTTGTAGTTCTCACTTCCAAAAAATCCATCAGCAGCGTACGGTCCGTAGACCAGCAGACCTTTTTTCTGCAATTCCGCAATGGCAGGTGTCACAATCTCATCGTCCTCAGTGCCTATAACGCCTTTGTCCCCACAATGGGGGTTCAGGCCCAAAACGGCAATCCGGGGTTTATTGATATTGAAATCATTCTTCAGAGATTGATGCATTATTTCGACCTTTCTTATGATTCGCGCGGCGTCTATGGCTCCTGCAACCTCCTTGAGGGGCAAGTGTCCTGTTATCAATCCGACGCGAAGATTCTCGGTCATCAGAATCATCAGTGCCTCTCCTTCGAGCTCCTGCTCCAGGTATTCGGTATGTCCGGCAAAATCAAATTCTTCAGACGCCATGTTGTGCTTGTCGATGGGCGCTGTCACCAAAATGTCGACATCCCCTTTTTTCAAGGCATCCGTTGCACGACTCAGCGATTCAAAAGCGTATTTGCCTGAAATATCTGTTGGGGTTCCAAGTTCCAGGTCGATCATTTCCTTCCACACGTTGAGCAAATTCAACTTGTTCGGGACCACCTTGTCCATCCTATCGACGCCGTGAATTCCGGTTTCAATTCCGAGGGCCTTCTTGTGAAAGCTCACGCTTTTTGAAGAACCGAAGACAATCGGTGTGCAAAATTCGAGCATCCGGCTATCTTCAAAGGTTTTAAGGATCACTTCGATGCCTACACCATTGAGATCGCCCACCGAAATTCCGACCTTAATTTTCTCCTCTTTTTTCATTCAGATCTAGTAGATTTCTTAATTTTGAACGTCCTTCTGGAACGCCCGAGGACAAATTTAATCAATATAAATAGAACATGTTCACAGGAATCATTGAAGAGCTCGGAGAGGTGACAAAACTCCAACGTGAAAAGGACAATCTTCACATCACAGTTCGCAGTTCGTTGTCGTCTGAATTAAAGATTGATCAGAGCCTTGCGCACAACGGGGTTTGCTTAACAGTGGTGGCTCTCGGTGAAGAAACACATACCATTACAGCCATCGATGAAACCCTTGAAAAATCGAATCTCGGTGAGTTGGAGGTGGGCTCAAAGGAAAACTTGGAACGAGCAACAAAAATCGGGTCGAGACTGGACGGTCATATCGTTCAGGGGCACGTCGATCAAACCGGAACCTGCACGCAGGTCCTGGAATTGGAAGGGAGTTGGATGTACACCTTTGCCTACGATCCAGGATATGAGAATATAACCATCGAGAAAGGGTCCATTACGATAAATGGGGTCAGCCTCACGGTAGTTGGTTCCAAAGCAAACAGCTTCAGCGTGGCCATTATACCCTACACTTATGAAAACACGAATTTCAAACAGATTCGCATCGGCGACACTGTTAATTTGGAATTTGATGTAATTGGGAAATACGTCGCCCGACTTCTCCAGAAGCAGGCCTAGGCAAAAATCCTGCCCGGGGCAGTCATCTTACTTTTTGGAATGATCGTGTATTTTCTTGACGGCATATCCGGCGCCCAGGATCAACAATCCAAGAACACCTCCGTCAATTGGTGTTATCGGACAATCTGGACAAGGAGGCACCTGTTGACCCCAAGCCACGTTAACATCTATAAGCAAGAACGTTATTATGAGGGCTAACGCTCGAAAGTATTTATTTGCCATAAACTTT
>JAUIKV010000038.1 GCA_030430615.1 Bacteroidia bacterium | reverse complement strand
GACTTGAGAGTTTCATTTTTTTACCGAGCTTCACATGGAGGTAGTTGGTATTTCGCCTGAACACCCCTGACACTACTTTGACAAAAGCAAGCCGGTCCCTGTGCTTGGGGTCCATGTTCGCATGAATCTTGAAAACAAAACCTGTGAATTTGTCTTCTTTGGAATCAACCAGTCTCACATCTGACATCTTTGACTGGGGAGAAGGAGCAATTTCAATGAAACAATCGAGCAGTTCCTTGACTCCAAAATTATTGAGCGCCGAACCGAAAAATACCGGTTGAAGCCGCCCAGCCTGGTAAGCCTTCTGGTCAAATGGGGGATACACCTCTTCTACAAGCTCTAATTCTTCTCGCAGGGTATCGGCTGCATCTTCTCCTATGTACTGGTTCAAACCGGGGTCATTGAGATCATCAAACTCAATTCCTTTGGTCACTTTTTGCTTGGACTCATCTGAAAAGAGGTTCAACTTGCGTTCCCAGATGTTGTATATTCCCTTGAAGTCATAGCCCATGCCTATCGGGAAACTCAGGGGCACGACCCTGAGACCCAATTTTTGCTCTACTTCATCCAAGAGGTCAAACGCATCTTTCCCCTCGCGGTCTAGCTTGTTGATGAAAACAATCATCGGGATGTTGCGCATCCGGCACACTTCGACAAGCTTTTCAGTCTGTTCTTCGACCCCTTTTGCGACGTCGATCACTACGATAACGCTGTCGACCGCGGTCAGGGTCCTGAAGGTGTCTTCCGCAAAGTCCTTATGACCTGGAGTATCCAGGATGTTGATCTTTTTGTCCTTGTAGATGAAAGCCAGTACAGAGGTTGCCACAGAGATTCCTCTTTGACGTTCTATTTCCATGAAATCCGAGGTGGCTCCTTTTTTGATCTTGTTGCTTTTAACCGCTCCAGCTTCCTGGATGGCCCCTCCAAAAAGAAGCAATTTTTCGGTCAGGGTCGTCTTTCCCGCATCAGGGTGAGAAATGATACCGAAGGTTCTTCTTTTATTGATTTCCTTTGTAAGACTCATTTGGAAAAATTAGTGGGCAAAGATACAGGATCAAATTGCAATTCACAATGGGACCTCCCATTTAAACTCGTTCTGTCATCATTTGACGACTTCAATCTTCATGAAGACATCCTCAAGGGGCCATTCATCGCTACCGGCCTCGAGATTGACGATTCGATCAATAGTTTCAAATCCGTAGGTTACTTCGCCAAACACGGTGTGCTCTCCGTCGAGGTGATGTGCTCCTTTTCTGTTCTGGACGATGTAAAACTCGAAAGCTGTGGATTTCTTCTGGGGATTGTTTACCCAGTCCCTTGCCAGTGCTATAGCCCCGTATTTGTGACGTCGGTTTTCGCGAAATTCGGGTGGAATTTTATAGCGCATGTACCTGGCTTTGTACCGCTGCGTGTCCAACCTTTCGGATTCACCGCCTTGAATAATAAAATCAGGAACCACACGATAGAAACACGTGGTGTCAAAATACCCCACTTTGGCCAGAAACACAAAACTGGCACGGTGCAATGGCGTGTCTTCATAGAGCCTTAGGCCAATATCTCCTAGCCGCGTTTTAATCACGAGATGGGTTTCTGGGTTGAGAGCCCCGAATTTCTCCAAAAAGGGCACAGTATTTTTGTTGTCAATCGAATCAGCAGGCTTCTTGAGTCTGGCCTCTTCATACGTTAGTTCATCTGATGACTTCACAGGTTTTTTAACGCTTTCAGGTTGAATGTCGGCTTTCTCGACTTTGTCTGAATCCTGCTTGTTACCCATCTTATCAGAACACGAAAAGACAAGACAGATCGTCAGTGCGAAAAAGAATATTCTGGAGGTCATGAAAATTTTTTGGCAAAGATAGAGGAAAGATGGAAATCTTTGTACTTTCAACGACTAAACAAGAAGCATGAACCTTTGGAGAATTGTTATTGTCCTTTTGCTTTTCTCTGGAAGCTGCAAAAAGACGGCAGAAGTAATGCCTGATCCGGCACAAAAGGAAAAAGATATAGAGTTTGTCGAAATGAGTGGAGATACTATCCTGCTTTCCTCGTTCAAAGGGAAACGTTTATTGGTGAATTACTGGGCCACCTGGTGCATTCCCTGTAGAGCTGAGTTCCCTTCTCTGATTAAAGCGGAAGAAGAGCTGAAAGGTGAAAACTACGTTTTTCTTTTCCCTACAACAGATGAAATGGACCTGATTCTCGAGTTCAAAGCCAAGCAAGGCTATGATTTGCGCTTCCTGAAAATGAATTCCAGCCTGGCGCGTGTTAATGTTCACGTCTTGCCTACAACGGCGATCTACGGAACGGATGGCAAGATGTTCAAGCAAATTCAGGGTGCGCTTGAATGGGACGAAGAGGAGATAATTAAAATGTTGAAGAAAGTACCGTAAATAATCAAATGAAAACAATGAAGATCAACTTGAAATATGTTTTAAAGGTAACCGGCTGTTGTGTTCTCGTCCTTGCCATACAAGGATGTGAGATCAAGAACAGGAAGAAAGTAATGTGGGAAGCGATGGATACCCCGGTGATGATTAAATCGGAACAGCCATTTCTCCTGGCGCATGAAGAAGAGTTGTCGATGCTATGGACGGAAGAACTTGAAGACAGGAAAGTGGCTCTGCTGATGAGTTCCTATTCGAATGGTCATTGGGAAGATAGAAATGAACTCACTCGAGGTGAAGACTGGTTTGTGAATTGGGCAGATTTTCCTGCTCTTTCAAAAAACGGAAAGAATGTGATTGCCCATTATCTCAAAAAATCCGATACGGCAACTTTTTCTTATGATATACGCTTTCTGCATTCAGCTTCGAACGGGGTGAACTGGTCGAACTCAGTTAAGATGCACAGCGACACAATGAAAGCCGAACATGGTTTTGTAAGTTTCTCGCCTGTCGGAGAAGATTCTTTTCGCGCGGTCTGGTTGGATGGCCGTAATAGCACGGAGGGAGGGCATCATGGCATGCAGTTGAGGTCCGCGGAGATCGGAGCAGATGGAAAGATCGTGACAGAAGAGTTGGTGGATGAAAAGACTTGTGATTGTTGCCAGACCTCCGTTGTGCAAACGAGTGAGGGGACCCTGGTTGCCTACCGGGATAGGACAGATGATGAGATACGTGATATATACGTCAGTTTGTTGAGTGATGGAAAATGGTCTGAGCCGAAAGCCATTTTCAACGACGGATGGAAAATCAATGGCTGCCCGGTAAATGGGCCGAAGCTGTCTGCCATTGGAAGCTCTGCCGGGCTCGCCTGGTTCACAGGAGCGAACGATCAGCCACGGGTAAAAGTTGCGTTTTCTGATGATGGAGGTTTAAACTTTGGTGATCCCTTGACGGTGGATGAAGGGAAACCTCTGGGTCGGGTAGATCTTTTCATGTTGGATGAAAATACTGCTTTGTTGAGTTGGATGGAAATGAATGAACAGGATGCAGAACTGCGTTTGGCTGTAATTGACAAATTGAGAGGAAAGTTGACTTCAATGACTGTCTCTGAGTTGTCCTCGGCACGTTCAACCGGATTTCCGCAATTGGAGGTTGCAGGAGGTGAAGTCTTTCTGGCCTGGAACGAGGAAACACCTCAAGGCAGAAGGATCAAATTGGTAAAAACAAATCTTCAACAGATTTATCCGTAAATTTGTAAAAAAACAAGAATGGAGGAAGAGAAGGTAATTTTGGTCGATCGGCAGGACAATGAGGTGGGTTTGATGGGAAAGCTGGAGGCTCACGAAAAGGCAGTTCTGCACCGGGCTTTTTCGGTTTTTGTATTTAACAGCAACGGTGAATTGCTGCTTCAGCAACGGGCGCATCACAAGTATCACTCACCAGGTTTATGGACCAATACCTGTTGCAGTCATCAGCGACAGGGAGAAACCAATCTTCAGGCGGGAAAACGCCGATTGAAAGAAGAGATGGGTATGGAATGCCAGTTGGAGGACATGTTTTGGTTCATTTACAAGGCACAATTTGACAATGGTTTGACCGAGCATGAGCTCGATCATGTCCTGGTAGGCAACAGCGATCTGGATCCGACGATCAATCCCGATGAAGTAGCAGATTTCAAGTGGATGTCGCTTGAAGCCGTCAAAGAAGACATGAAGGCTCGTCCGGAGATTTACACAGAGTGGTTCAAGATAATTTTCAGAGAATACGATCAAAGACTCGTGAAATGAAGGTGAAAGTCAGCAGAAAGGCGCATTTTAACGCGGCGCACAGGTTATTCAACAGGTCCTGGTCGGATGAGCAAAACTCCGAGGTTTTCGGAAAGTGCGCCTTTCCGAATTATCACGGGCACAATTATGAGCTCATTGTGTCGGTTACAGGAGAAATTGATCCTGAAACGGGCTATGTGATGGATATGAAAGTGTTAAAGGACATTATTAAGGAGGAAGTGGAAGAACCTTTTGATCACAAAAATCTCAATGTGGACGTCGAAGAATTCAGGACTCTGAATCCGACAGCTGAGAATATTGTGGTTGTCATCTGGAACAAAATCAGAAAAAGAATCCAGGAGGATATGGAACTCGATGTGGTCCTTTACGAAACGCCGAGGAATTTTGTCAGTTACGGGGGAGAATAGCTTGCAGGCCTATGAAACGAAAGTTAACTATTATTTCAATTGCAGTCCTTATCGGGCTGGTATTTGCTTTTACTATGACAAAACAGACCACAAACAAGCCTCTTTCTGTAGGTGACGAGATTCCAGAATTCAGCCTGTTGGATCAAAATGGTGACGAATTCATGATTGGCGATCACCTGGGCCAGAATGCAATGGTTATCTATTTCTACCCGAAGGATGATACGCCGGGATGCACGAAGGAAGCTTGCTCCTTCAGGGATTCTTTCGAGGAGTTCACAGATCGAAATGTACAGGTGATCGGCATAAGTGCAGACAGCGTGGAGAGTCACCGTGATTTCGCGAAAAAATACAACCTTCCCTTCACCTTGCTTGCGGATACCCAAAACGAAGTTCGCAAGCTTTTTGGAGTGAAATCCAATTTGATGGGGCTAATTCCAGGACGTGTCACCTATGTAATTGACAAGTCAGGAAAAGTGATCTATATTTTTGAAAGTCAGTTCAAGGCTACAAAACACATTAGCGAAGCGCTGCAAGCCCTGGACAATCAGGCGGCACAATAGTTTTCAACCTCACTCAGGAAGGAGTTCTTAGTTTTTTGATCCAACAGGGAATATTGAAATGAATTTCGAGCCAGTTCGCAAAGATCTTCTTTTGAAAGGTCGAGAGCTCTCTGAATGGCCATAAAATTCTGATTGACCTGTCCTCCAAAATAGGCAGGATCATCAGAGTTGACAGTTACCTTCATTCCCAGACTCATCATTTTTTTAAGCGGATGCTCTCTCAGGTCTTGCACAACTTTCAAGGCCAGGTTTGACATTGGACATACGGTAAGGGCCAGGTCTCTCTTTACGATTTCACGTACAAGCGACTCGTCCTGCAAGGAGTTGTTTCCATGGTCAATACGGACAATATGGAGAAGGTCAAGGGCTTCCCAGACGTAATCGGCATCTCCTTCTTCACCCGCGTGAGCCAATGGAATATAGCCTTCGGCCACAGACGCTTCAAAAACTCGTTTGAATTTGGACGGGGGATTGCCCTTTTCTGAAGAATCCAGCCCAACGGCTGTAATCCATTTCTTGAAAGGCAATGACTCCTCCAGGGTTTTGAAGGCATCTTCTTCAGACAAATGCCTCAAATAACTCATGATAAGCAGGGTTGAGATGCCAAATTCTTTCTCAGCCACAACGCAAGCTTTGTGAATGCCTGTGATTACAGTCTCAAAACTCACACCTCTTTCGGTATGCGTTTGAGGGTCGAACATGATTTCTGCATGGCGAACATTCTGTTCTGCGCATTTTTCGAGATAGGCAAAGGTCAGGTCGAAGAAATCCCGCTCGTGCAGAAGAACCTCGGCTCCCTGGTAGTAAATGTCAAGGAAATCCTGCAGGCAGTCAAAAGCATAGGCTTTTTTGAGCTCATAAACGCTTGCATAGGGTATGTCTATGTTGTTGCGCTTTGCGATTTCAAACATGAGCTCCGGTTCGAAAGTGCCTTCTATATGCAAATGGAGCTCCGCCTTGGGGAGGTTTTTGATGAAGTTTTCCATAGGGTAAATTTAGTAAAACGAATGATAAAAACAGATGTCGTTATGCATCTCTAACTTGTGAATTTGCATCCCAGCTGTAATGGATAAATAATTATCTTTGACGAAGAAATCAAAATTCTTTAAAAACACAACTTATGCCCGGATTTGAACTGTTTGGCGACCTGGAAAGAAAAGAGTTGAACGATGTTCTGGAAAACGGTGTGCTCATGCGCTACGGTTTCGATGGAATGAGAAATGGTCACTGGAAGGCCAGGGAGCTCGAAAGTGAGATCGAATCACGGTTCGATATTAAGCATGCTCAGTTGACCAGCAGTGGAACAACGGCGCTCAACGTTGCACTGGCCGTCATGGGAATCGGTGCAGGTGATGAAGTAATCATGCCTACGTTTACTTTTGTGGCGAGTTTTGAGTCAATCCTCGCGGCCGGGGCAATACCTGTTTTAGTGGAAATCGACGACACGCTGACTCTTGACCCCAAAGCAGTCGAAAAGGCTATCACCTCGAAAACCAAAGCGGTTATGCCCGTCCACATGTGTGGATCAATGGCTGACCTTGATGCCCTGAAGGACATATGTCAAAGACATGATCTTTACTTGCTTGAAGATGCCTGCCAGGCTTTTGGAGCCACGTACAAAGGAAAGAAAGTCGGTACCATAGGCGATGCCGGAACGTTCTCATTTGACTTCGTTAAAACCATAACATGTGGCGAGGGAGGTGTCATGATGACGAATAATGATGATTTTGCCGTATGGGCGGATCAGTATACAGATCACGGACACGATCACATCGGAAATGATCGGGGCGCTGAGACTCACCCGATTTTGGGCTACAATTTCAGAATCTCAGAGCTTCACGCCGCAGTCGGACTTGGTCAGATCAAGAGGATGGATGAATTCATTGCCATCCAAAGAAGGAATCACGGTATTCTAAAAGAGGCTCTGAGCGAGATTCCGGAGGTAAGCTTCAGAAGAATCCCGGACCCTGAAGGGGACAGTTGCGGTTTCTTGAACTTCTTCATGCCTACGGCAGAACTAACCTCGAAAGTGGTACAAGCCTTTAAAGATAGGGGAATAGACAGCTTTTGGAATTATTACGAGAACAATTGGCACTATGTGCGTCGTTGGGAACACCTCAAGAATGCCAAAAGCCTTTTTCCGATTTCAGAAGAGGTTCGCGCCCGCATCGAAGGAATCAAAGATCAAAACTTCCCTCAATCAGACGATTTGATTTCCAGGAACATATCCTGCCTGATCAAACTCTCCTGGGAGGAACAACAGGTCAAGGACCTGGGGAAGAAAATGGCGGAAGCAATTCGATCCGTACTTTAAACCTGACCGATGAAAGTAGTTGCAATGATCCCGGCACGTTATGGGGCTACGCGTTTTCCAGGTAAGCTCATGGCGGATCTCGGCGGAAAGCCCGTGATTCTGCGAACTTACCTGGCGACATTGAAAACAGGCTTGTTTGACCAGGTTTACGTGGTCACTGACAGTCAAATTATCAAAGAAGCCATTGAACGAGGAGGGGGGAAGGCCATTATGAGCAAGCAGGAGCACGAATGCGGAACTGACCGAATCGCTGAAGCAGTCGAGAACCTCGATGTGGACATTGTCGTCAATGTGCAGGGGGATGAGCCGTTTGTCAAAAAAGAACCCCTGGAGGCCGTAATAAATGTCTTCAAAGGGGAAGATGCCAATAAGATTGATCTGGCTTCCCTTATGCAGGAAATTACCGATTGGAAGGATATCACAGACCCCAATTATGTGAAGGTCATCGTCGATCAGGACGACTTTGCGCTCTATTTTTCAAGATCCCCGATTCCTTATCCTCGCGACAAGGATGCTGGAGCCAGATATTTTGAGCACATAGGGGTGTACGCTTTCAGAAAAGAAGCAATAATGGATTTTTACCGCCTGCCCATGAGATCGCTTGAGGCGACCGAAAAGGTGGAATGCATTCGTTTCCTGGAATACGGCAAGCGTATCAAAATGGTTGAAACCCAGTATATGGGTATCGAAATCGATACGCCGGAAGACCTGGACAAGGCCCAGAAGTACATTAAAGATTAAAGCACCAAAAATTTTTCAATATGAGTTTTAGAAACTTTCCAATGGTACCCAGGGTTGTCTTCGGAAGAGGCAGCTTCAATCAGCTTGACGAAATCCTGGAGCCCCATCGTCAAGGCGAAAATTCACCTTTCATTTTTTTGGTTGATGACGTGTTTGAAAAAAAGGATTCAGTTGTCAATCGCATACCATTGAGCCATAGGGACAAGATCATTTTTGTCAGTGCAGATGAAGAGCCCAAGACTATTTATGTGGATAAAATCCGGGACCAGATTCGGGAAGAATTCAAAGAGACGCCTTCGGGTATCATCGGAATCGGAGGAGGCACCCTGCTGGATTACGCCAAAGCCGTGGCTCTGATGCTGACCAACCCGGGTTCATCAGCGGATTATCAGGGGTGGGATCTCGTCAAGTTCCCAGGTGTTTACCACGTGGGAATACCAACCATATCGGGAACGGGAGCAGAAGTGTCTCGTACGACTGTGCTTACCGGCCCGGAACGAAAACTGGGAATGAATTCGGATTACACGCCTTTTGACCAGGTAGTGCTTGATCCTTCACTTTTGGATGGAGTCCCGAAAAATCAATGGTTCTATACCGGAATGGATTGTTACATTCACTGTATCGAATCCCTGACAGGAACCTATTTGAATGCATTCAGTCAAAGTTACGGAGAGAAATCTTTGGATCTGTGTCGTGAAGTCTACCTGGAAAAAGATGAAATCGATGAGGACTCACAGGACAAACTGATGATGGCATCCTGGCACGGAGGAATGAGCATAGCCTATTCTCAGGTAGGTGTGGCTCATGCGATGAGCTACGGTTTGTCTTATCTGCTCGGGACCAAGCATGGAGTTGGAAATTGCATTGTTTTTGATCAGTTGGAGGAATTCTATCCGGAAGGTGTGAAAGAGTTTAAACAGATGGTAGAGAAACACGGCATAGACATTCCAAAAGGGCTTTGCAAGGATCTGACTGATCAGCAATTTGACACCATGATTGACGTTGCTTTGAGTCTGGTTCCGCTTTGGGAGAATGCTCTGGGCAAAGATTGGCAGAAAACCATAACCCGTGAAAAGCTGAGGTCGATGTACGAGCTCATGTAGGAAAGAAACGAATATCAGGAGTTTACTTTATAGAAACGAAAACATAAAATTTTAAGAAATGGCTAGTACAAGACAGTTTAAAAAAGATTTGAATCAGACCTTGTCTGAGGTTATTGAGGAATGCTATGAAATTCAAAGATCAGCGGATAAAGCTACTTCCAAAAAAGCTGAAAAGTTAATTGATAGCGCCATAGAAACCTTTGATAAAATCATCGCAAAGCTTCACCAGGGCGCGGATCAGAATCCAAAAACACATTTCAGAGCGTTGCGCGATGAGCTGACAAAAAGCACGGCTTCTTTTTACAAAGAAATAGATAAATTAAAAAGCTGAATATCAGCAGTAAATTACATTGCTGCTTTGATTTAAAAAAAAATTATTTAATTTGTACTATGATCAATTACGAACACGTTCTAATATTTCTTAAAATATAGTCTATGGCAAGAGCAATATTTGACTACACCAAAACAGTCTTGAAAAAAGTGAGTTTTGATGTTGATTTGTTTTGTAAGGAACTGAAAAAAGCTATGAAAAGGTTACTTCCATTTGAAATAGAAGAATTGCGCTTATGGCTGATGAAATTCACGGCCAATAAACCCGAACTTCACGTAAGTCTGGCTCTGATTAGAAACTAGTTTCCTAAAGGAGACAGGGATTTTTTGTTCAGCGGGCTGATGATTTTAACGTCATGAAAGGCAATAGCGCCTCTTATGACCGCGTCAATCGTGGTCTTCAATGCATCGAGCATTTGCATCTTCAATTGGGATTTGTGATAGATCAGGCTCACCTCCCTGGCTGGTACGGTTGAAGCAAATGGCCGGAGATATTTTTTATCCTGTTCTGAGAGATCGAGACTGTTCAGGTAGGGTATCAAAGTCATTCCCAACCCTTCTTTGCTTAAACGGATGAGTGTTCCGATGCTTCCGCTTTCCAGGTGAAACTGGTTGTCATCCGCGGTGTTTTTTGACTGGCACAGGTTGATTACATTGTTCTTGAAACAATGTCCGTCCTCGAGAAGGAGTATGTCACTGAGATCGAGGTCCTCCTCCTTGATGTGTTCCTGTTGAAAGAGCCTGTGATCTTCTGACACAAAACCGATGAAGGGTTCATAATAAAGGGGTTTCTCTACGATAGCCTCATTTTCCAGTGGTGTAGCTGCGATTCCTGCGTCCAAATAGCCATCGGCCAGCTTCCTCATCATCTCGTCTGTGGTGAGCTCCTCAATGAAAAGCTTTACTTTGCTGTACTTTTTGAGAAAAGTCTTCAGGAAGAAGGGCAAAAGAGTAGGCATGATGGTCGGAATGATGCCCAGCTTGAATTCACCACCTATATATCCTTTCTGTTGATCGACGATGTCATTTATTCTGTGGCTCTCATCTACAATCAATTTCGCCTGCTCAAGTATTTTTTCCCCGATGGGAGTTAATTGAATAGGTTTTTTCTTCCGGTTGAAGATCGTTACACCCAGTTCCTCCTCCAGCTTCTGAATTTGCATGGACAGCGTCGGCTGAGTTACGAAACTGTGTTCGGCTGCCAAAGTGAAGTTCTTGTATTCAGCAACGGCAAGGACATATTTCAACTGTGTAATGGTCATAACAATAGAACTAGCTGATAAAGTTATCAAATCTATCAATTAATTCTATACAGTATCGAGATTTTTATTGGTGATCTTTGCATTGAAAAACAAAAGAATTATGGAAAATGCAATTTTAGGTTTGGACCGTCACAAAGTAGCTTCGCTCAACAAGGGGTTGAATGAGCTTCTCGCAAATTTTCAGATTTACTATCAGAATCTGAGAGGGCTTCACTGGAATATCAAGGGGCAGTCATTCTTTGAGCTTCATGTGAAATTCGAAGAGCTGTACACAGATGCACAGGAAAAGATCGACATGATCGCAGAACGAATTTTGACGCTTCACGGGACGCCTCTGCACACCTTTGAGGATTACCTCAAGGAATCCAGTGTAACGGTTGGAAGAGACATTTCAAAGGATCGGGAATCCGTAAAACTCGTTGCAGATTCACTGGAAAAGTTAATCGAATTAGAACGACAGCTACTCAGCGAGTCCGCCGAAGCAGATGATGAAGGAACTAATGCGATGATGAGTGATTTCATTTCGGAGCAAGAAAAAACTGTCTGGATGCTCAAGGCCTGGTTGGCCTAGGTCTAGTACATGTCCCAGAACTCTCTTTTCTTATTGAGTTCTGTCTCCCTTTTGTGATAATCTTCTACTTCTTGAACTTTGAGAAAGGAGGGGTGCTGTTCTATGGCGTATTCGATCATCTCGACTATGTCATCTATGCTGTCCTTTTCGAAATCGATTTCCAGCGGTTTCTTGATCACCATTGACTGTAGTATCCCCCGTTTTTTGATAAGGAGACCCTTTTTGTCGAAAGAGCGCCTGAAACCGTCAATAACCACAGGTATGACTATGGGTTTGTTTTCACGGATGATATGTGCCGTTCCTCTTCGAATTGGTTTGAAAGGTGTGGTGGTACCCTGCGGAAAGGTAATTACCCAGCCATCCTCCAGTGCTTTTGTGATGTTCGATACATCAGACATCTTGACCTGCTTTTTGACATCCTTGCCTTTTTCACGCCAGGTACGCTCAATGGAAATCGAGCCGGCATAGGCCATGATCCTGGGAAGCAATCCTGCTCTCATGGTCTCCTTGGCTGCCACGAAGTAAACATTCAATTTGGGTTGCCAGAGATATCCAATGTCCCGAATGTTGTCTACACGACCGCTCAGTGCGGCATTGAACACGTGCAGCATAGCCGCGACATCTGCAAAATAGGTCTGGTGATTGGCCACGAAAAGGACGTTGTTTTCCGGAAGATCACGGATGATTTCCGAACCTTCGATCTGCAACTCATTGAATCCGCGGTATCTGCGATGAGAAAATAGTCCCAGGGTCCTGATCAACATTTTCTTCAGGAACAGTATATTCCCAAAAACATCCCGTTTAAATACCCCCATTTTTGATGTTTTGTTAAACAAACTTATAAAAATTAATGAAAACTTAATTTTATAAGCTCTTTTATTTCACTCAGCATCATTGCGGTCGCCCCCCAAACCACATGGCCTTCTAAATGAAAGCATGGAACGTCAACGTTCTCCATATAACTGGTGCTCAGGTTCTTTATGCCGAGGGTGCTTTCATCCAACAGGTCACTTAGCTTTACCTCGATGATTTCGCTGACCTCATGATTTGGCCTGAATTGAGGCATTGACGGGCTAAACCCCAAATAAGGGCTTACCAGGAAATTGCTCGGGGGAATATAGGTCTTGGTCATAGACTTTTTGATGAAGATGGAGTCAGGATGGACTCCTGTCTCCTCACAGGTCTCGCGCAAGGCAGTATGAGCCAGATCATGGTCACCTTCCTCTTGTTTTCCTCCCGGAAAGCTAACCTGAGAGGAGTGCTTTCCCGGATAGCTTGCACGCAGGGTCAACAGAAACCTCGTTTCTTTTTCCCGATCAGGATAGAAAAGGGCAAGAACCCCGGCTTGAGAAGGTTGAGAGCGTTTTACTTCCTGCAGGCTGGGAATTGTTCTTATCTCAGGAATCATTTTGCGGTGAGCGTCTATTCCCGGCAATGGATATGCCTCAAGATCAGAAAGGATGGATAAAAAGCGCCCGAATTCCATGGAATGAGTTAAATTTACAATCTGCAAAAGTACGATTAATCTGCATATTTGTAAGGAACAGCCTGATTTTCGACTTTTCTGTAATCTAAACCAACTCTATGAACATTGGAATTGTATGCTATCCTACATATGGAGGTAGCGGAGTAGTCGCTACCGAACTGGGAATGGCACTCGCCGAGGAAGGACACATGGTTCATTTCATTACTTCTCATCAGCCGGTAAAACTGAATTTTCTAAACAAAAATCTCCATTTTCACGAGGTTTTTGTAGAGAACTATCCTTTGTTTCACTATCAGCCATACAATCTGGCCTTGTCGAGCAAATTGGTCGAGTCTGTGCAGAAGTACGACATAGAGGTGTTGCATGTTCACTACGCCATTCCGCATGCCTATGCCGCTTACATGGCGAAACAGATGCTAAAGGAAAAAGACATTCACATTCCAATAGTCACGACTTTGCACGGCACAGACATCACTCTGGTTGGCAGTCACCCCGTATACAAGCCTGCCGTTGAGTTTAGCATCAATCACTCAGATGTTGTAACCACTGTATCCGAAAGCCTTAAAAGGGATACGCTCAGGCTTTTTGATATCAAAAAAGACATTGAGGTCATATATAACTTCATTGATTTTGAGAAACACGCCAATTGGTCTGAAGGTGATTGCATCAGGGAGTCCCTCGCGGATCCTAATGAGAGAATTGTAACTCATGTAAGTAACCTGAGACCTGTCAAACGTGTCTTGGACGTTATCCGAATATTTGAGAAGATACAGCGGAAAGTGCCTTCAAAGCTCATCCTGGTCGGGGAAGGCCCTGACAAGGAGAAAGCGGATATGCTGGCAAAGGACCTCGGCGTGAAAGACAAGATACTTTTCCTTGGGAAGAGCGACGAGATTCGAAGAATCATGTGCTTCTCCGATTTGTTCCTGCTTCCGTCTGAGACCGAAAGCTTTGGTCTCGCGGCTCTTGAGGCCATGGCTGGAAAGACACCTGTCATCTCAACGAACCAAGGGGGACTCCCGGAGGTAAATGTTCAGGGGGTAACAGGGTTTATGAGTGATGTGGGAGACATTGAGGACATGGCGAAAAACGCTATCTATATTCTGCAGGATGACAATAGGTTAAGAGAGTTCAAAGAAAATGCTTTCGAAGCAGCACACCGGTTCTCAATTGAAAAAATCCTTCCGAAATACGAGGCAATGTACAATCGGGTTATCGACAAAGGGGTGAAAGAAGAGGTGAATTGATCATTTTGAAAAATAGATAAGCCCCTCCCTTATCAGTTCAGGATCGATTTGCTGATCGATCCTACAGTTTTCGATGCTCTCCAACAAGACGAAATTGATGATGCCGCTTACGTTCTTTTTATCGTACATCATCAGTTCCATTATGGGATCGAAATCTTCAGGTTGTATTTCTATCTTTCCGTAAAAAGTCCGCACAAAACCTTTCAGCTCCTCGGCCCATCGAATCGGAAGACCACAAATTTTTGACGAATAATAGAGCTCTATCACCATTCCTGCAGCTATGGCTTCCCCATGCGTCAGATCGCTCTTGAGTTCTGAGTCGAGAAAATAGGACTCGATTGCGTGCCCTGCGGTGTGTCCAAAATTCAAAGTTTTGCGAAGGCCTGATTCGTGCAGGTCGTTGAGCACCACTCTGTTCTTGATCTCAACCGATTTGTGAACCAGCGGCAAAATCTGAGTCAGATCAACCGTGTCAAATGTGCGGATCTCTTCCCACAGACTTTTGTCAAAAGTATACCCGTATTTGATTATTTCGGCCAAACCTGAGCGCATTTCTCTTTCGGAAACGGTATTCAAATAATTCGGATCAATCAACACCATTACAGGATTGCTGAACAGGCCGATCTGATTTTTCAGCGCTCCCAGATCGATTCCCGTTTTTGAACCCACAGAGGCATCAACCATACTGAGCAGAGTTGTAGGGATATTTACAAAGCGGATTCCTCTTTTGAAGCAGGAAGCGATGAAGCCCCCCATATCGGTGA
>JAUIKV010000037.1 GCA_030430615.1 Bacteroidia bacterium | reverse complement strand
GTTAGTCTTTCAAAAGACCTCTTGAGATCACAATTTTCTGTATCTCCGAGGTGCCTTCGTAAATCTGAGTGATTTTTGCATCCCGCATAAGGCGCTCTACGTGATACTCCTTCACGTAACCGTAGCCTCCATGTATCTGAACCGCTTCAACGGTGTTGCGCATCGCCATTTCAGAGGCATAAAGTTTAGCCATGGCTCCTGACCTGTCGTAGTTTTTCTTTTGATCCTTGTCCCACGCTGCTCTCAGGCACAGCAAACGAGCTGTTTCTATCTCCGTGGCCATGTCAGCCAATTTGAAGGCTATGGCCTGGTGTTTGCTGATCTCTTTTCCAAAGGCTTTCCGTTGTTTCGAATACTCCAGGGATAACTCATAGGCACCCGAAGCTATGCCAAGGGCCTGTGCCGCAATTCCTATTCTGCCTCCTGCAAGTGTTTTCATCGCAAAGGAAAAGCCAAACCCATCTTCACCGATCCGGTTTTCTTTTGGAACCTTCACATTGTTGAACATCAATGAATGGGTGTCGGATCCCCGGATGCCCAATTTGTTCTCCTTAGGACCAATTTCGAACCCTTCCATTCCTTTTTCCACGATAAGGGCGTTGATCCCTTTGTGACCTTTCTCGGGATCAGTCTGAGCCATAACCAGGTAAACGCTTGCGCTGCTGCCGTTCGTGATCCAATTCTTCGTGCCGTTGACCAGGTAATGATCGCCCATGTCTTTGGCTGTGGTTCTTTGTGAGGTCGCATCGCTTCCCGCTTCGGGTTCACTCAGGCAGAAGGCCCCGATGACCTCACCTGTAGCGAGGGGAGTCAAATACTTCTCTTTCTGCTCTTCTGTTCCATAAGTTTCCAATCCCCAGCAAACCAAAGAGTTGTTTACTGACATGACCACTGAAGCCGAAGCATCGATTTTCGAAATCTCTTCCATGGCAAGAACATAGGAAACGGTATCCATGCCTCCGCCACCATACTTCGGATCGACCATCATGCCCATGAATCCGAGTTCTCCCATCTTCTTGATCTGCTCTTTGGGAAATTCCTGCTTTTCATCTCTTTCGATGACGCCTGGCAATAGTTCGGTTCGCGCAAAATCCCGGGCGGCGTCCCTGATCATGAGCTGCTCTTCGGTGAAGGTAAAATCCATAAAAAAGTCGGCTTTAATAAATGCGATTCAATTGTTCAAAGATACGGAAATTCTCAGAATCAATTCGTAATTTTACATGATTATGGCGAAGACAAACTGGCATTGCATCGGTCTCATGAGCGGTACTTCTCTCGATGGAGTGGATTTAGCATATGTTAAATTTTCTCTGGATAAAAGCTATAAATTTGAGATATTGCAAACAGAATCAATTCCTTATTCAGAAAAATGGAAAAATCGCCTGCAAAGGGCATTTACCGAAAATGGCGAGAATCTCACTGCCCTTGATGTGGAATACGGGCGCTACCTGGCCAAATGCATCCGTGAGTTCAAAGGGCGTTTCTCTCTCGAAAAAATTGATTTTGTAGCCTCGCACGGACATACGATTTTTCATCAGCCGGAACGTGGATTTACCCTGCAAATAGGTCAGGGAAGTGTTCTGGCAGCTGAAACCGGCCTCAAGGTGATCTGCAACTTCCGGGTTCAGGATGTCGCCCTGGGAGGGCAGGGGGCACCTTTGGTTCCGATCGGGGATGAGCTCCTGTTCGCGGAATACGGATTTTGTCTGAATTTAGGGGGTTTCGCCAATGTGTCCTACAGGCAGGGAAACGTTCGAAAGGCCTATGACATATGCCCGGCCAACATTGTCCTGAATCACTACACAAGAAAGGCCGGATTTGAATATGATGACGGAGGTCGAATGGCTTCTGAAGGGAGGCTCAATCAGGAACTGCTTCAGGAATTGAATCAGTTGCCTTTTTACGCGATGGATCACCCGAAGTCACTTGGTTACGAATTTGTGGTTGACACCGTGCTGCCCCTTATTGAAAAATATGACATGGATCTCAAGGATATCCTGAACACCTATTCGGAGCACACTGCCATGCAGATTTCAGAGGTTTTGAACAGATCTTTGTCAGAAGAGCAGATGGAGTCAGCTAGTGTTCTGGTCACGGGCGGGGGAGCCTTCAATGATTTTTTGATTGATAGAATTGAATTTCACAGCCAGGCAGAGATCGTCCTGCCGGATCGTGAGATCATAGAGTTCAAGGAAGCCCTTATTTTTGCCTTCCTGGGATTGTTGAAGCACCAGAATCAGGTAAATTGTCTCAAGAGTGTCACCGGTGCGAGAAAAGACCACAGCAGCGGGGTGATCTACCAGACTTGACATTAAGGCGCATCCGGAGTTGAATCAGGCATGCATCCTTGTTTAAAGATAAAGAAACACACATAACAGACCATAAACAGACTATAAGATGAAAGATCTTTTAAAGAAATACGAAAACAAAGCACCGGAAATCGTCTTCCATTGGAGGGATCCTGAAACAGAGGCTGAGGGCTGGACCGTCATAAATTCCCTGAGAGGAGGTGCCGCCGGAGGTGGAACCCGAATGCGCAAGGGCCTAGATATGAACGAGGTGCTCTCGCTGGCGAAAACCATGGAGGTGAAATTCACTGTCTCCGGACCCAAGATCGGGGGAGCCAAGTCAGGGATAAACTTCGACCCCAATGATCCGCGAAAGAGGGGCGTGCTGGAAAGATGGTACAAGGCTGTGACACCTCTTTTGAAACATTACTACGGAACAGGAGGAGATTTGAATGTGGATGAGATCCAGGACGTGATCCCTCTGACGGAGAACAGTGGGGTTTGGCATCCCCAAGAGGGTGTTTTCAACGGGCATTTCAGGCCTACTGAAGCCGAGAAGATCAATCGGATCGGTCAGTTGCGTCACGGTGTGATCAAAGTGATTGAAGACGAGAAATTCTCGCCGGATTTATCAAAGAAGTACACGATTGCCGACATGTTGACGGGCTATGGAGTCGCCGAGGCCGTCAAACACTATTACGACATCTACGGGGGCAGCATAGAAGGTAAAAAAGCCATCGTGCAGGGCTTTGGAAATGTGGGTTCAGCAGCTGCATTTTATCTGACAAAGCTCGGGGCGAAGATCGTGGGAATCATCGATCGGGCCGGTGGTGTGATTCGGGAAGAAGGTTTTGACAATGAGGAAGTGCGAACCATGTTCCTTAACAAGCGTGGGAATATGCTTGTCGCTGAAGACATGATTCCATTCGATGAGATGAATGAACGAATTTGGAAGCTGTCGGCGGAGATATTCATTCCTGCTGCCGCTTCCCGTTTGGTTACGCGCGAGCAGGTTGATCAAATGATCGACGCGGGCCTTGAAGTTATTTCTCCGGGAGCCAATGTGCCATTTGCCGACACGGAGATTTTTTTCGGGCCTATCATGGAATACACCGATCAAAAGGTGAGTCTTTTGCCCGATTTTATCTCGAATTGCGGGATTGCTCGACTCTTTGCCTATCTCATGGAGACCAAGGTCGACCTGCCCATGAAAGACCGTGAGATTTTTGGAGATACTTCCTCGACCATCAGGGAGGCACTTAAAAAAGCGCATCATTTGCATCCGTATAAAACAGATATCTGCAAAACGGCTTTTGAGATCGCTCTGCAGGAATTGATTGGCTGAGCTCAGATTGCACCTTTGAAAGCCAAGATTTTTTTGAAGTAAATCCCATCGCAAGGAAAGTTTAAATTACTATATTAGTCACTTCAAACCACCGACAAACCTAAAAGCTTACTATGGAGACGCTCGTTATCGCCATTTTCATTCTCGGATACTTAGCCATAACATTAGAACACAATCTTAAAATTGACAAGTTGATTCCGGCACTGGGAATGATGGCAGTGAGTTGGGCTGTTATATCTTTAGCGCATCTTCCGGTTTTTGAAGTGAATACGGAATTGTTGGAACTCGAGGAATCACATCTCGAGGAAATTCTTCTTCATCATCTCGGTAAAACCTCCGAGATTTTGATCTTTTTGATAGGTGCGATGACGATTGTTGAAATCATTGATTATTTCAATGGATTTTCCACAATCAAGGACTTTGTGCAGACCAACAGTCGGGTAAAACTGTTGTGGATATTTTCAATTCTGGCTTTTATTTTATCCGCGATCATTGATAACCTGACTGCAACTATCGTATTGATCACAATTTTGAGAAAGATTATCAAAACGAGAGAGGACCGACTCTGGTATGCGGGTCTGATAATCATTGCAGCCAATGCGGGTGGGGCCTGGTCACCAATCGGGGATGTCACCACGACTATGCTTTGGATCGGAAAGAAGGTGACAACACTCAACCTGATCAAATACTTGTTTATACCATCGTTGCTCTGTATGGTGGTTCCTGCCTTGATCGCTTCGCGATTGCCGGCTTTCAAGGGAACGATTCCCAAAGTTGAAGAGGATTCAAGCGATCAAGTCAATGAATACAGCAAGATCATGCTTTACCTGGGTCTTACTGCGATCATTTTTGTCCCTATTTTTAAAACCGTTACTCACTTGCCACCCTATGTGGGCATGATGCTTTCGCTAGCCGTCGTAGCTACCTTTGGCGAGTTGTACTCTAAAACTCAAATCAGTTTTACAAGTGTTGATACCGATTCTGACGAATCCTCTCATTACAGCCCAGTTCATAGGGCTTTGAGCGGAATCGAGATGCCCAGCATTTTGTTCTTCCTGGGAATTTTGATGGCAGTAGCGGCCCTTGAGTCTCTAGGTGTCCTCTTCCGTTTTGCAGATGGGCTTACCACTACCATTCCTATGTTGGGCACTGAGCTTACAGATTCAGGCACGCAGGTCTCCGATCTCGTTGTGATCATCATGGGGGTTGCGTCAGCCGTTATCGATACCGTTCCGCTTGTGGCTGCCAGTCTCGGTATGTTTGCGGATCCGATAGACAGTCCGCTATGGCATTTCATCGCCTACTCGGCCGGAACAGGTGGAAGCATGCTCATCATTGGATCAGCTGCAGGTGTGGTCGCCATGGGTATGGAGAAGATCAATTTTTTCTGGTATTTGAAAAAGATTTCGCTGCTTGCCATGTTGGGATTTCTGGCGGGAGCCGCCACTTTTATGTTTATGAGAATTCTACTTTGAAACTTTAAGTAAATTTTCACATTTTTGTGGCAATTTATCGTCGGTGGGATCGTTACGATTGAATACTCATTAATTAGCTAATATGTCACTATTTTTACTGCAGGATGCCAGTGCCGATCCAGAACTTTTGGAAGACGCGGTATCCGAAGAGAAGACACTTTCCATTTTTAACCTGATTATGGAAGGCGGGTTGGGAGGTCAAATCATAATCGCCTTGCTTTTTGTGCTTCTTCTGGTAGGTTTGTATATCTACTTTGAACGATTTCTCGCTATTAAGGCAGCATCCAGAATTGATAAGAATTACATGAATCAGATCCGTGACAACATTTCAAGCGGAAATCTGGAAGCAGCAAAGATTTTAAGCCAGAACAACCGAAGTCCGGTCGCACGGCTGATCGAAAAAGGAATCTCGAGAATCGGAAAGCCACTGGATGATATAAATACAGCCATTGAGAACGCCGGCAAACTGGAGATCTATAAATTGGAGAAGAATGTAGCGGTGTTGGCAACCATTGCCGGAGCGGCACCGATGATAGGTTTCCTGGGAACGGTGATCGGAATGATCGTCGCCATTCACGAGATTGCCAATTCAGGAGGGCAGATTGACATCAAGATGCTCAGCGATGGATTGTATACGGCCATGACGACTACCGTAGCCGGACTCATAGTGGGTATCATCTCATATATCGCCTACAATCATCTCATTGTAAGGACCAACAAAGTAGTATACCAGATGGAAGCAAATTCCCTGGAGTTCCTGGACCTTCTCAATGAACCCGTATAATTAGGTGAACAAATGGAATTAAGAGGAAGAAACAAGATCAATCCGAATTTCAACATGTCGTCAATGACCGACATCGTATTCCTGTTGCTTATCTTTTTCATGCTGACCTCGACCCTTGTGACCGTGAATGCACTGGACATCATGCTGCCCAAGGCACAGGGAAAGACAGAGAACAAAAAATCAACAGCTGTAAGCATAACCCGCAAGCTCGACTTTTACATAGATCGGCAGAAGGTGGGGGAAGGTGAAATCGAGCGCTATCTGTTGAACACTTTAAAAGACAGTGACGATCCTACTATTGTGCTTCGGGCCGAAGAAGGAGTCCCCATTGAAAAGGCCGTGAAGGTCCTGGACATTGCCAACAGAAACAAGATAAAAGTGGTACTCGCCGTGAGACCGAAGTAACAAGTACTTTAAGAAGCTTTTCTAAACGCCGCCTATGGCCTTTTTGGATACAAAACATAAAAGAAAATCTGCCTTGTACACCACGTTGATCGGGGTGCTCATCCTGATTATTATGTTTGTTTTCGGGTTGACCTATTTTGACCCGCCCATAGAATATGGAATAGCCGTTAACTTCGGGACTTCCGATGTTGGAAGTGGCAACGTTCAGCCGACAGAAGCCTTAAAGCCCGCCACAACATCTGAAAGCGAACCCGAACCCGTCGAGGAGATTGAAGAAGCAGTGGATGAAGTTGTCGAAGAGGCAGAGGAAGTGGCGGAGTCTGAGGATAATGAGGCCTCCGAACCTGCCGAATCTGAAAAGCTGATGACCCAGGAATCCGCTGAAGCCCTGGCGATAAAAAAGGCAGAGGAGGAGCGAAAAATAAAAGAAGCCAGGGAAAAGGAAGAAGCGAGGAAAAAGGCCGAGGCCGAGAGAAAGGCCGAAGAAGAGCGCCAGCGCAAGATCAGGGAGGAGAATGAGCGCAAAGAACGGGAGAGAAAGGCCCAGGAGGCGAAAAGAAAGAATGTCGATGCTCTGATGGGCGGTTTCAGTGACAGCAACGGAAACGCTGATGGAGGAGAAGGTGACGACAATCAACCCGGTGACAAGGGAAAAGAAACGGGAGACCCTAACGCAAGAGGATATTATGGCATTGGTGGCGATGGCAGTGGTGGAAACTACCAGCTGGGTAATCGACGTGCTCTTACAAGGCCAATACCAGAATACGATTGCAATGAAGAGGGCAAGGTTGTTGTGACGATTTCGGTGGATCAATCGGGCAGGGTGATTTCCGCTCAACCCGGGGCCAAGGGCACGACCAACTCTGCCTCATGTTTGCTCAGCAGGGCAAAAGAAGCCGCTTTGCGAACCAAATTCAACGCCGATAGCAATGCCCCTTCCAAACAAGTAGGGCTGATCATTTATAACTTCTCCTTATCTGAATAGTCTTGAATTATCAGCAGACCCTCGACTGGATGTATTTCCGTTTGCCGATGTACCAACGCCAGGGTGGTCCAGCACTAAAGAAGGACCTCACCAACAGCATCGCATTTTCAGAACACCTCGGCAAGCCTGAACATCAGTACGCGAGTGTTCATGTAGCCGGAACCAATGGAAAGGGATCAACCAGCCACATGATCGCCTCTGTTTTGCAGGCGGCTGGCTACAGGGTGGGTCTCTACACATCGCCCCATCTCAAAGACTTTCGAGAAAGAATTCGAGTGAACGGAGAAATGATCTCCGAGGAGGAGGTGGTGATATTCATTGAAAAAAACAAGAAATTTCTCGAGGAGCACAGCCTTTCATTCTTTGAGCTTACTGTTGGGTTGGCCTTTGATCATTTTGCTCGTAAGCAGGTGGACATAGCCGTTATCGAAGTGGGCCTGGGAGGCCGTTTGGATTCCACGAACATCATACAGCCTTTGGTATCTGTAATTACCAACATTGGGTTGGATCACACCCAGTTTTTGGGCGAGACACTTCCAGAGATTGCCTTTGAAAAAGGGGGAATCATCAAGCCAGGAATCCCTGTCGTGATCGGTGAGGTCAATAAGGAGACAATGCCTGTCTTCGAACGATTGGCGACAGAAAGGGAGGCCCCACTGTTTATAGCCGATCAGGCATCAAAACCCCGATTTGAAACCGATCTGCTCGGGGAATATCAAGTCAAAAATCTGCAAACCACACTCAAGACGATTGAGCTTCTGCAGAATGCGGGATTTGAGACATCGGATTCTCATGTTCGTGAAGGTTTGCTTCACGTGTTAGAAAACACGGGCCTGAAAGGTCGTTACCAGGTGCTTCGAGAAAACCCAAAAACAATCTGTGATACGGCTCACAATCGGGAGGGCCTGGAATTGGTTTTGAATCAAGTCATGAAGGAGGGTGCCGAGACGCTTCATTTTGTGCTTGGGTTTGTCAATGACAAGGACCTCGACGCGGTATTGCCACTCTTTCCAAAGAAAGCCATCTATTATTTTTGTCGGCCCGATATCCCCAGGGGTTTGGATGCAAAGGAACTTCAGAAAAAAGCGTGGCATTATGGTTTAGGTGGATCGTATTATGAAGGGGTTCAGGAAGCCTACAAGGCTGCTTTGGAAAATGCAGCGCCACAGGACCTTATCTATGTCGGTGGCAGTACTTTTGTCGTCGCAGAAATGCCGCTTTGATCGGCTAGTCCTCAACCCATTTGGAACCACTGCAAGAGCGCTAAAATTTGAAGAAAAAATATTGGCCAGAATAAAAAACTGAATTATATTTGCACCTGCTTACCGCAAGGGGGCGCCATAGGGCAATTAGCTCAGTTGGTTCAGAGCACCTGGTTTACACCCAGGGGGTCGGGGGTTCGAATCCCTCATTGCCCACATCAATCAAAATCCCGATGAACGAAGTTCATCGGGATTTTTTGTTTTCGAACTTTGTTGAGCTCGCTCAAAAGAGGTTCGAAAACAAAAAATCCCTTAATGTGCGTGAGCACATTAGGGATTTTAGTTGCAGTCGTGGTCAGGATGGGATCACGGAGTAATCCCCATGCGTGAGCACATCAGGGATTTTAGTTGCAGTCGTGGTCAGGATGGGATCACGGAGTAATCCCCATGCGTGAGCACATTAGGGATTTTAGTTGCAGTCGTGGTCAGGATGGGATCACGAAGTAATCCCCGTGCGTTAGCACATTAGGGATTTTAGTTGCAGTCGTGGTCAGGATGGGATCACGGAGTAATCCCCATGCGTTAGCACATTGGGCGCTTCTATCTGTTACAACGCGTAGAATTTTCTACGTGTCCAACTTTGCCGTGCATAGCGCGCACATCTATGCATTGACGGGTTTGCTTGTTATAATAAATGCGATGCGTCTTACCATCGTGTTTGAATTGATTCACTTCCGTAAAGCCCCTTGAGCCCATTTTTTCGGCAGCCGAGTCAACAGGCAGGCCAACGAGGTCATCAACCCTGGAGTGAGATTGATATCCTCCCCGTCCGGAATGATATCGAGTGTTGCTACCTCTTTGGTTTACACCTGACTGATAGCCATCCGAGTAAGCAGACTTCAAGGCAACATCCGCATAAATATTGTGATACGCCTTGTTATACAGTCCGTCACTATGACCGCGTTCAAAGGCCTGGTCATGGTCCTGATTGCTGTAATGCGCATTGTTATTGTGATGATGTGAGTAGTGGTTATAGGATGAATTGCTGCTGTATCCAGCCCCAGAAGACTTGTTGCAGTCCGACGAGGGAACATCCACAACGGATAGAATTCTGCCATCAGCGAGATGATAGGATACACATTTTCTCTTGCTCGGACTCCACCAGTTGGAATAAACATCATATCCTGACTTTGAAGTGTTGATGTGAACATAGCCTTGTTTCTCAAGATCCATTTCTGCATAACTGCCCTTTTCACCTACGATATTCTGTAGGTCGCGAGCCGGGTTTTGTGCGATTGCGTGCACGCTCAGGAAGATTGCCAAAAGAACAATCATTTTTAAGAAATTCGATTTCATTGTAAATTTGGGGTTAAAAGGATTTGGGTTTATGTACTTGAATTTTAAAAATATGAAAATTATTTGTTTGGATCAAATCAGTTCTTGAGTACGATCCTGTACCTGGCTTTTCCCTCTTCGAGATGGGTCAAGGCCTCGTTTACTTCGCTCATCGGGAATTCCTCTACTGTGGGATAGATATCATGCCGCACACAGAACTCCAGCATGGTTCGGGTTAACGCGGGGCTGCCCAATGGACTTCCCCGACGATCTCATGGCCTGGAACGATGGGATATTGAGTCATTCCCCATTCGTTTTTGATCATGCTTAGGTCGGAGTGGCAAAATCCACAATAAGACACTTTGATATCGACTTCTTCGGACCCGATCTCGCCCAATTCGTAGGTAAATTTCTCTAGATCTCCATTGGCCTCTTTGGCCGCATATGCGTTTACTTCCATGTGTTTTATTTTTCTTTTAAAGATAAGGATTATCCGGGCGCCAAATTATCTTCAATTCTGGGTCACCTCGATTTTGCCGTCTATCCATCCTTCTCCCGGCAGGTAGAAATCCATTTGTGTCTTGTCTTGAACGTCAATGAGTGCGTTGCGTGTTTCAACAGTCCTAAGCAGGAGATTGGCTCTTAGCCCATTGGTTTTCTCCAGTTTAGATTGAGAAGGAGGGTTAAGGATGCCGTAGCCCACGTAAGGACCTTGAGCCAGAGTAGACCTGCGCCATTCGTCAATCAAAGCCAGCTCAAAGGGGGAGACTTCTCCGCGTTCCAGGGCTTTGATCAACTCCGGTTTCAGAAATGGATAGAGTGTGTCCTTCCTGACGTAAGCCTGAGAAATCGAATTGTGATGGCTCAGGATTGTCGAGGCCCAGTAATCATTTCCGACTAACTTCTCACTGGGGTAGCCATATTCTGACACAATCTGGATCAATTCTCTCATTTGCTGTTCGCTCTGAGGCGCAAACTTATTCTCAGCGTATTTGTCCTGGCTATTTGATCCTATTCGAAAAAGGGCCCCAAGGGCCTTCTTCTGATCTTTGGAGAACATTTTTCTCACGCGATAGCGAAGTTCTGGATTGATTGAAGATTCATAGCGTGCATGGAGTTCAGGATATTCCTTTTCGAACACTTGCCATTGAGGAAGCTCGACCATTTTTTTTAAAAAGGCGTTCTTCCTGATTTTGTTTATTTCCCATCCGGCCGATGCTCCTCGTCTAAGAAATTCAAAGGACAAATCCTCCTTGCCGAGGTAGAATGCAAGTTGGGTGGCTATTTTCGTGTCCCTCAAAAAAACGAAGTCATACTCGTTCAACACTGTATCATATATCGCGAGAGCTTTGTCATAGTTCTCATTGGCAATCAGTTTTTCTGCCTCTGCGATCTTGGAATGATAGAGCCGGTAATTATCCTGCTGCGCTTCAAGAGTAGTCGAAATGACAGAAACAAAGAGGAAAATAATAAATGAGAACGATCGGTACATTATGAGAAGGATTGTTAGATAAGCAGAGTTTATCCCTGTTGATCATTCAAATATGAATCGAGAGATTCGCGAGCCATGGTTTGGATTTTTGTTCTAAGGAAGGGTGTCCAGCCCAAAAGAAGCCCGATGGGACCCAAAGCCTGACGCGACCAGGTCCACAAGTCGAAATCATCTACTTGTTCGAAGATCTTATTATCCCTGAAAATGAAGCGGGAATTGACTTTGTTCACCACTTTTCTTTTTTGTGGGCCGAATTTATATGTTGCGATCCAATGAGCCTTTCCTGATTTTTCGTCAGCTGTAATTCCAGAATATTCAATTTTCAATTCGCTCTCTTTCCTGGAAAGCAGCATCGTCCACATGGCGCCCACTTCTTTTCCTTTCAGTTTATTAAAAGCCGGATCGGTGAATGTGACCGAATCATGATAGCAGTTAGACATTCCCCAGGCATCGCCTTTTTGAAATGAGGCATAGAATTGTTCGAGTACTGCGTCGTTTTTCATTGCTTCATCATTTTACTGAGGATCTCTTTCATCAGTTTGGCCGCGAGGTAACCGGTCATGCCTTTGAAGTCTCGTTCCGGGTTGTATTCGACAATGTCGGCACCAATGATCTCTGCATCAATGTTTTGGATGAGATCGATAACCTGCCTGCTCGACAATCCACCAGGTTCGTGATGGGAGACTCCGGGGGCAAATGCCGGATCAATTCCATCAAGATCCAATGAGAGGTAAAGCGGGTTTTCAAACCCGCCAATGGTCCCCAGATCCAAATCCTTCATCTGGTGAATTTCAACCCCGAATCTTTCTGCCTGCTCTTTCTGATGAGGATTCAGCGTGCGAATTCCGACTTGAACCAAACGCACTGCCAGGCCATTTTCCATAATGCGTGCAAAAGGGCAGGCATGAGAGAATCGGTCGCCTTCAAACTCGTCATAGAGGTCTGAATGGGCGTCGATCTGAAGAATGTCTAATTTTGGATAGCGATCATGATGCGCCCTTATGATTGGAAATGTAATCGAATGGTCCCCGCCAAGGGTTAGAATCTTTGTGTCATCGACCAGGTGATCTCGTGTGATGTTTTCAATGTCGAAATAGTCGGCAATCTTAAAATCTCCCTGATCCTGAATCCTCGAAACGTCAATTGGCTGACCATTCTCGGCAGACAGATTTGCCGAGGGGCAGTAAAATGCTTCACGGATCAGTGGCGGTGCCAATCGAGCCCCTTGCTGGAATGAGGACTTCTCATCATATTCGATTCCCTGGATGCGTACAGTTGACATGGTCTTCGACTTAAGCTTCTTCAATCACGTAGTTTGAAAAGCATGTCTAGGGTTTCGACCTGGGGAGGTTCAACAATTTCATAGGCTTTCGGAATGCTGGCGGCAAGCTCAGTTTGACGAAAGGCCTGCATGGATTCCATTGAATCCCAAACATAGATTCCTGCGAATTGACCGGGTTCATCCCTTTTTACATAATACTTCTGAATCAAGCCTGGCAAAGCTTTGAATCGCGGTTCACGTTCACGGGCTCTTTTGATGAGCTCTTCCTCTGGAAGGTCCGATTTCAGTTTGATAATTTGAACAATCATGAAAATATGGGGTTTGAAGTTAGTCGCCGCCAAAAAGCCGCCGAACGTCAGTTAAAGGTAATAATAATTCCCGAACAGCAGTTTAGTTTGCCCTGGCTGTCACCGAGCGATCTCAACAAGAACGGGCAAATGATCTGAAATCCATCTCCCGTTTTTTCTTTTGTCATCGATTGTGATAAAGTTCAAAACCTTCACATTCAAAGTGAAGATATAATCGATTCGTGGATCGGGCAGGGCATTCGGATCAAAACCATTGAATGTGCCAGAAGGACCCTGGACCTCAGATTTTGAACTCATCATAGCGTCTGTAAGGGTCCGATTGAGGATTTCGATGGGCTCCTCTTCAGGGCTGCTGTTGAAATCTCCCATCAATATGACTTTAGCCTCCAGAAGATTCCAAGCCTTTAGTTTGCTGATCAAAACATGGGAAGAATTCACGCGCGCTTTTTCACCCATGTGATCATAGTGGGTATTGAAAACGTGAATCGTGTCTCCCGTTTGCTTGCTCAGAAATGCACCATAGGTCGTGATTCTATTGAGCGCGGCGTCCCACCCTTTGGAAGGGATTTCGGGTGTTTCGGAGAGCCAGAACACTTCTGTCTTGATTAATTCATAAGCATTCGCCTTGTAAAAAATCGGCACGGATTCACTTATCGAACCCTCGCCATCCCGTCCAAATCCAACGTATTTGCAATCGGGTAGTTGAGCATCAAGGTATTCAACCTGTCGCGGAAGGGCTTCCTGAATTCCCAAAAAATCCGGATCATACTTTTTGATCATTTCGCACAGTTCCTTTTTTCTCAATTCCCAACGATCATCAGCGTCTGCGGGATTGTCAAACCTGACATTGAACGACATGTATTTCTGTTGGGCGGTCAAAGCGTTGCTATTCAGTATTAAGATAAGAAATAAGACAAAATTTAAATATTTCATGCGTTTCACTTTTTTATTGATCTTCTCACCGTTGGACGGACCTTAGGATTTTTGCAAAAACCTGCATGGAGTTGTAGACGGCTCCTTCCATGTATCCGCCATGATGGGGAGATACTTCCGTGCCTGCAAAAAATAGCCGATTGTCAAAGAGGGCATTTTGAAAGACCCGGTTGCCATTGTTTTGATGAGGAAATAGAGGCCGGCTGAATGAACCTGAAGTGTGAACCTCGCGGCTCCAGTCGAGCTCCAGGTACTCCAGTTCCTCGGATGCTTGTTTTCCGAAGCTCGCTACCAGTTGTTGAATGACACTCCTTTTTCGCTCAGCCGGAGCCAGTGATCTGAACCGGGAATGTAAAAATCCACAAAGGGCGAACCTCGAAACCTCCTCAGTGGAATGGTCATATAGCTCAGTCATAGGGCCTACATTGCTAAAAAGAGTTCCAGATAGGTGCTTTTTGCGCCAGAAGGGTTCGTCATAAATCACCCCTACTTTTATCGATTCTTCCATCCATGTTTGTGTCTCCCTCGCAATTTGCATGACTGGTTCCGGCAATTCAGGAGAAAAACGAATAGTTTCCTGCCATAATCCAGGCGGAAGGGCAAGGATGACCTTTTGAGCGAAAAACATTTCTCGAGCTTTTACCCGAACCTCATCATGAAAGAAGTCTATTTCTTCAACTGGTTGATCCAGAAAAATAGCCTCTCGATCGAGCCTTGATTCCAAATTTTTGATGAGTTCAAAAGTTCCCCCTGAAATTCTGTAACTAGGAGTTTGATCAGGCATGATAAAGGACTCAGCCGGGACTCCGGCATGTGCCTGGAAGAATGCAGTTCCGTCCATGAACTGCTCGTAAAAGGAAATGTCAAGTTCGCTTAGCAGATGAAGAAAATGCCTATGTTCCTGGTGAAACCAGGTGGCGCCCATTTCAACAGGAGTCTCATTCATTCCCGATAATGTATGAATTCTTCCTCCAATCCGTTTTCGTGCCTCCAAAACCCTGAATGGGATGTTCGCATTTTTAAGCCTGTAAGCTAGAAGTAACCCGGATAATCCGGCTCCGACTATGATGATCATGGCATTTTGTTCTTTTTCTTTGTCCAGTCTGATTTTTTGATCCTGTAGAAATTGATCAG
>JAUIKV010000292.1 GCA_030430615.1 Bacteroidia bacterium | reverse complement strand
AGGCTGGGTACCTTTTAAAAAAATCTTCTGCATGTGGAAAATACTCAAACTTATCTCGATTGATTGATTCTCTTAAATACGGCTCCCATTCATCAAAAGTTACTTCATACATTTTAAGAGCTGCCAGATTATCGCTTCCATCATTGATGAAGAAATATTCATCCGAATAGAAACTTGCAACATGTTCCATATAGCGATCTCTCCCGCTTCCCCTTACCTCTTCAAATTTTAAAAAGTAAGCGATACATTCATTAAGCATTCCCTTTTTCGTCAAAAAACAGGAAAACTGCGACAAAATACACCAAATATCATTAGGGAGATTTGTTCCTGCCCTCTTTCCTGAGAATTTTCTTTTCGAGCTTCAAACTGTCGAGCTGATCCCGGGTCAACAATTTTTCCTCCTCAGTTTTCTTCAGTCCAAGCTTCTCCATAAACTCTCCCCCGTTGTTGAAGTCAAAGCTGTATGAAATGCCCACGCCCTGTGTGTAGCCCTGGCCTTCAATCACGTCAAACTGTATCTCATTCTGACGGTTGTATACTTTGCCCCAAAAGGTTTCCGCCTCATTCAAGGGTACCCGAACTTCCACCTCTCCAATAATATTGGAATTGGTATTGGAACCCACCGGGACTCCTACCTTTCCACTTACCACCACCTTGTCTGCTATCCTGCCTGATACCTCCAAGCCAAGCTGATCATCGGTTGTGACGTCCTGAACAGAATTGTCTGTGCCAATGTCATACGTAACGCCGACCTGGAAATTTTCATTGTCGCTTTCCAACATGCTGGACAGCAATTGAGAAGCCTTTTGAGCGATGGTTCCAGCAATTGCTGCATTGCCGTCAAAACTCGTTCGGTTGTTTGAAGTGGCGGCGAAAGATCCGGTGGCCAGCAGCGAAAAGAATTGCGTGAGCTTGTCATCTTCGTTTCTGAGCTTGAATTCGAGCTCACTGGCGACGCTTGAACTGGCATTGGGTATAATCACGTCGAAAGAAAGGTCGGGTGCCAAAAGATTTCCCGTTATACCTGTGTGGAGTTCCACGTCGATCTTGCGGGAACTTGCAATGCCTTCAAGGAGAATTGCCGGATTGGCCCTTGTGTAGTTGATCGCCAGGATATCCAATGTGGCATTGTAGGGGTTCCCGTCCCAGACTATAGTTCCACCCTGTTGAACCGCAAAGTCCTTGTTGACGATATTTCGGAACTTGTACTCCCCCTGATCTACAGTCAGGCTTCCGAACATTTCGAATCGGCCATTGGTGTCTATGTTCAGCCGGATATTGCCATCTCCACGACCTCGAAGTGAACTCCCGGTATTCCGATCGATTACGATCTCTGCAAGGGCATCTCGCGTCACATTCAGGTTAAAATTCAACGTCAGACCCTTTAGACGCTCAAAAATCACCTCGCCGCGTCTGTCTTCGCCTTCTTCTGCCTCTTCGGTTTCAAAATGGATGAGTTTCGTCGTGTTAACTGTGCTTGTGTTGCCCAAAGGGATATAGAATTCCGTTCCTGGCATTGTGGTCCCCCTAACTGCAATCTGGAGCTCATCGGTGTAGCCCCGCAAGGTCGTTCGTCCAGACATGAGACCTGTTCCGTAATACAAAGCTCCTTCGGAGTCTTCGGTATTGAGCACCAGGAGGTTGTTTGTGTTGAGCTCCAGGTCAAGAATCCATCTTTTGAATCGCTCGTGGGTAATTGTTCCTTCAATGCGTCCCTTTGTGCCCATGGCGTTGTCAACCACATTGATACGTTGAAAATCGAAAGTGTGATCATAAAGCTTGACAACAGATTCTCCTTCAAAATCGTAGTTGACATTCAGATAGGGCATCTTGATTCCTGCTTCTTGGAGGCGGATTTCCCCATTGATGTCAGGGTTGGCCAAGAGACCCGACATCGTAACCTCGCCGCCCGCCATGCCCCGAATATTTGAGAGCACGTTCTTACCCAATGGACTGAAGGCATCGATCCTGAATTTGTCAAAGTAGACATTGGCCAGCATCATAGGTTCAGCGCCGCTGAAATCAATCTCACCCTTAGAGCTGAAAGTCTTCAAACCCGAATTGATCAGGTAAGTCTCAAATCTATAGTTCCTGATGTCATTATCCGAGGACGCATTGAACTCGAAGTCCCCGTAGTAGTCATCGTTGATGCTGAAATAATTTACTACGAGCTCGGCTATAGGAAGGACCTGCCCGTTCACCGGTCTCAACTGAATGTTTCCATTTAACTTACCATCCACGCGAACGCTGTCCATGGTTGGGGTTACATCAAAAAGATTGACATTGGTAAAATTCAGGTCGATGTTGCGAGCGTTTTTTCCACTCCACAGACCTGCCATATGAATCTCCTGGTCTCCCGATACCATGTTGAAATCATCAATGGCATAGGTATTTATATCAGCATCATAGACAATTTTATTCTGATTGTTGTCTTCCGGGTTCACAAACCACAGGTTGTCTTTGAAATAGATCTCTGACTGCTTCATCCCAAGAACCGACTGACCCTTTTCATTGAAGGTGTGATACACGCTGAAATTATATCTTTCTTTCCTCTCCTTCCCCCCGATCATATCGGCTTCCATAAAAAGGGTGTCGTTCAGCATCACATTGACCAGGTTTATCTGGGATAGATTGTAGTACTTGGTGTCGAGTTCATCCACACTCAAAAGGGTATTGAACAGAGGATTCTTGTTGTCGACCTGCAAATTGATCCTGTCTACGTAAAAGTCAAATGCCTCGATCCTTGGAGACCTTACATTTAACTTAAAGATATCCTCATC
>JAUIKV010000036.1 GCA_030430615.1 Bacteroidia bacterium | reverse complement strand
ATGAGAAAGCTCTCAAGACGCGCTATAAACGGGATCATTATAAGTACCCCAAGAACGTTGAACAGGGTGTGGAACAGAGCCAGTTTCAACGTAAAATCATCAGGTGCTATGCCCATATTCTCCGACAGGAAATTTACCAGTTTCGCCAGTGGCATGATAAAGGCGAGAGCCACGATTCCTGTCACCAGATTGAAGATCAAATGGGCCACAGCGAGTCTCCGACCTGATACGTTTGAGCCGATGGAGCCTATCAAGGCAGTAATGGTTGTGCCTATATTGGTTCCAACGGCAAGGGCCAGTGCATTTTCATAGGATATTTGACCTGCTGCAAGAGCGGTCAGAACTATCGCGAGAGAGGCGCTTGAGGACTGGAGTATGGTGGTGATCAGGATACCGATTCCGGTATAGACAAAAACACCGGGCCAGCCCTCGATTGAATATTGGGTGAGGTCGATATAATTGCTGAAGACATCAAATCCGTCTTTCATGTAGTAAATCCCAAGAAAGAAAAATCCGAGTCCGGTTAAAATGTTGCCCAGTCCCTTTAAAGACTTGTTGTGCTGAAATGAAAATAGGATGCCAAAAATCAGCATGGGCATTGCCAGAACCGAGATATTGACTTTAAGGCCGAAACCGGCAACCAGCCAGGCGGTGAATGTCGTGCCAATGTTGGCCCCATAGATGAGCCCTATGCCACCCGAAAGGGCTATCAGTCCGGCGCTGATAAATGAAATGGTGATGACAGAAACCAGGGAGCTGGACTGAATTATCGCCGTTACAAGGGCTCCAACCGCGATGCTTCTGTATAATTTTTCGGTGGCTTTTTTTAGAATTCTTCTGAGGGGTCCTTTGGCAAAGACCTTGAATCCCTGTTCCAGGGTCACCATCCCGAACAGCAGAATTGAAACCCCCGCAGCAATAGTCTTGAAGTTTGGGTTGTAAAAAATCACGAGCCCCAAAATGACAAGTACGATTAAAAAGATCCATCTGCGAATCATGCGCTGATTTTAGGGTTTGAACAAGGTTCGCTCTATTACCATAAACTTAATCATTTTAACGCAAATGTTATGATTACTTAACACTGACTTAACCTGGAAAGGAAGGTTAGTTCTGATATTTGTACAAAATTTGAGAAACGTGAAAATTAGCTTTTTAATGTTCGTTTTTCTGATTGCAGCAACTGCGTTTTCCCAGCAGGTGGAGCTGAAGGGCCAGGTGCTGGATTCAGAATTCAACAATGAACCACTTGCTTTTGCGAATGTAAAGGTAAGGGGCTTGGATCTTGGGGCAGTTTCTGATGAAAACGGAAACTACAAGCTCGCATTGACTCCAGGGTCATATACACTTGAAGTGGAATTCATCGGGTATGAGACCCAATTGATCAGTGATGTAAAAGTCAATATGTCTGATTTGGAATTGGACCCTGTAGTGCTCGGAGCAAGACGAATGAAGAAAGACATCAACCTGGCACTTAACGAGAGTGGGATGGAGCCTTCTCGCTCTAACGATTAAAGAGAATATATTTATTTTGGATTAATTCTGACTGAGTCAGAAAAAAAGGAATCCCATTCAGGGATTCCTTTTTTTATGTCTTCACTTTTCAGTGAAAAGCAGGAGGACGGATCAGGACCCGCACATCAGGCAATCATCCGGGTTCTCCTTTGATTTTATGATCATTTCCTTGAGTTCCTCTCCAGTCAGGGGCTGTTCTTCAACTGCTCCTGCAGGAAGTTGATCCTTTTTCTTAGTCACCGTGAACTGAATAGCGTTCACAGCAGACTTGGTCCTCAAGTAGTACATGCCCGTTTTCAAACCGGATTTCCAGGCGTAGAAATGCATGGAGGTCAACTTGGAGAAGTCAGGATCCTGCATGAAGAGATTCAGAGACTGTGACTGATCGATGAAATATCCACGATGCCTCGCCATGTCGATAATATCTTTCATGCTCATTTCCCAAACCGTTTTGTAAAGCTCTTTCAATTCCTGGGGAATGGAATCAATGTGCTGAATGGATCCGTTGGCCCTCATGATCTCCTCTTTCATTTCATTGTTCCAAAGACCCAATTCTACGAGATCCTCCAGGAGGTGCTTGTTCACGACAATGAATTCTCCTGACAGCACGCGTCGGGTGTAAATATTCGAGGTGTAGGGCTCAAAAGCCTCATTGTTTCCAAGGATTTGGGAAGTAGAAGCCGTTGGCATTGGAGCTACCAGAAGGGAGTTCCTCACCCCGTTTTCCTTGATGCTGGCCCTGAGTTTTTTCCAGTCCCATCTGCCACTCAGATCGTCCTCGCTCACATTCCACATGTTGAATTGAAACTCTCCTTCTGAAATCGGTGATCCTTTGTAGGTTGAGTAAGGCTCTTTTTCCTTGGCAAGCTCCATGGAGGCAGTCAAGGCCGCAAAATAGATAGTTTCGAAGATCTCCTGGTTGAGTTCCTTGGCCTCGTCACTGGTAAAGGGCAATCGCAGCAATATGAAAGCGTCTGCCAGTCCCTGGATGCCAATTCCAACAGGGCGATGCCTGAAATTGGAATTTTCAGCCTCGGGAATCGGGTAGTAATTTCTGTCAATAACCGTGTCGAGATTCTTTGTGATCTTCTTCGTCACTTTGAATAGCTTCTTGTGATCGAAGAACTTCTCTCCATTGGCATTTTCAGTGATGAACATGGGTATGGCAATCGAAGCCAGGTTACAAACGGCTACTTCGTCCTTTGCCGTGTATTCCATGATCTCTGTGCATAAGTTCGATGATCTTATCGTACCGAGATTTTTGTGATTCGACTTTCTGTTCGCCGCATCCTTATACAGCATGTAAGGATTTCCTGTTTCAATTTGCGCCTCGAGAATCTTCTCCCAAAGGTCCCTTGCCTTCACTGTTTTTCTCCCTTTACCTACCTTTTCGTAACCTACGTAAAGCTTTTCGAACTCGTCGCCATAGGTGTCATAGAGATGGGGGCACTCATTCGGACACATGAGCGTCCAGTCCCCGTTTTCCTCCACGCGTTTCATGAAAAGGTCGGGCATCCACATCGCGTAGAAGAGGTCACGAGCCCGCATCTCCTCTTTACCGTGGTTCTTCTTGAGGTCGAGAAACTGAAAGATATCAGCATGCCAGGGCTCCAAATAGATGGCAAACGATCCTTTTCTCTTTCCTCCTCCCTGGTCTACGTATCTCGCGGTGTCGTTGAACACCCTGAGCATAGGAACGATTCCGTTTGAGGTTCCGTTGGTGCCTCGAATGTAAGATCCGGTGGCTCTTACGTTGTGTATAGAAAGACCAATGCCTCCGGCTGATTGTGAGATTTTCGCAGTTTGCTGCAGTGTATTGTAAATTCCGTCAATGCTGTCCTCCTGCATCTGCAAAAGAAAGCATGAAGACATTTGAGGTTTAGGAGTTCCGGCATTGAAAAGTGTTGGGGTCGCATGGGTAAAATACCTCTTGCTCATCAATTCGTAGGTCTCTATCGCCGCGTCGAGGTCATCCAGGTGAATTCCAACAGCGACCCGCATCAGCATGTGTTGCGGACGCTCAACGATTTCACCGTTGATTTTCAAGAGATAAGATCTTTCCAGGGTCTTGAAGCCAAAGAAGTCGTATCCAAAGTCACGGTTGTAAATGATGGTTGAATCCAGCTTGTCGGCATTCTCCTCTATAATTTTATAGACGTCGTCTGCAATCATTGAAGCCTTCTTCCCTGTTCTTGGATTGACGTACTCGTACAGGTCCTTCATAGTCTCACTGAAGGACTTTTTAGTGTTCTTATGCAGGTTGGAGACGGCGATTCGGGCCGCTACTTTTGCATAGTCGGGATGTGTAGTTGTCAGGGTTGCGGCTATCTCTGCGGCGAGGTTGTCTAGCTCTGAAGTCGTTACGCCATCGTAGATTCCTTCAATCACCCGCATAGAAATCTTAATCGGATCTACCAGGCTGTTCAGGCCGTAGCATAGTTTTCTAACTCTGGCGGTAATCTTGTCGAACATTACCGGTTCTCTCTTGCCGTCTCTTTTAACTACATACATTTTTTAACAATCAATTTTAAGGGTTAGTGACTCGCACGTTGCTCCGTGAGCCCGTGTATTTTTCTTACAACTAATGAATTTCGTGGGATGGATAATGTGGCTGATCCCCATCAGACCACTCCTGGCAATTCTGAACTAAAAATAGAACAAAACCGAAATCGAATTTTTAGATGTTTTAATATCTTTTTAACAAGTCGTCGTTAATAAACGACTAAACATTTGATATTCAGATGCAAACAAGTAAAAATAAGACAACTTTCGACTCGGATTAAAAATCCGCGTCAAAGGAAATGCTTCCGGTTCCTCCTGATTTCACACCAGCTTTCTGATATTCAGAAACTCGTTTTTCAAAGAAATTGGTCTTGCCTTCTAGCGAGATCATTTCCATGAAATCAAAAGGATTCTTGGCATTGTAAACTTTTTCACAACCGTATTCCGTAAGGAGCCTGTCTGTGACGAACTCGAGGTATTGTGTCATGAGCTTTGAATTCATACCGATAAGACTCACTGGCAGCGACTCTGTGATAAACTCTCTTTCAATATTAAGCGCATCGACCAATATCTCAGTGATCCTCTCCTTGGGAACTTTATTGATCATGTGATTCTCATGCAGGTATACAGCAAAATCAGCGTGCAAACCTTCATCTCGGTTAATCAATTCATTGGAAAAGGTAAGGCCTGGCAGCAGACCTCTTTTCTTCATCCAGAAAATAGAGCAGAAGCTCCCTGAGAAGAAGATACCCTCGACTGCTGAAAAGGCAATCAGTCGTTCCGCAAAACTATCGCTTTCAACCCATCTCAGTGCCCATTCCGCCTTTTTCTTGATTGCCGGGAATATCTCTATGGCCCTGAAGAGCTCGTCCTTCTCTTTGGGATTTTTGATGTACGTGTCGATCAGAAGAGAATAAACCTCCGAATGAATGTTTTCCATCATCAGCTGGAATCCGTAAAAGAATTTAGCCTCGGTGTACTGCACCTCACTCACAAAATTCTCTGCCAGATTCTCATTGACAATCCCATCAGAAGCCGCAAAAAAGGCCAGGATATGTTTGATGAAATACCTTTCGTCGTCATTGAGCTTGTTTTCCCAGTCAATTACATCCTGCTCCAGATCGATTTCTTCAGCGGTCCAGAACGAAGCCTCCTGCTTCTTGTACCAATCCCATATATCCTTGTGCTGTATAGGGAAGATAACAAAGCGGTCCTTATTCTCACGCAAAATCGGCTCAATGTTTGACATAACTGGAAAATTTTAGATTAAAATGAATAGAATACTCCGGGATGAGAGCGGAGCAAAGGTTCCAAAATTTGTTTAGAAATAAAATCTTATTTATCCACATTGGATTGAAAGTTTTTAACAGGGTGTTCAAAAGAAAAACCCTGGCTGACCTTCAGTACCTGAACAAAATGAAACAGGTGCGTAATGCACCTGTTCCTGGTTCGTATTTGTAAGGATCAGTTTTGCATGAATTGTGATAAATTCATGAATTGGTAGCCCTCTGTTTCAATTGACTTTGATTCCTTACGAATCTCCTTGACTATCATTTTTCCATGTTCATCCTTGCTCTTATGCTCAAACTGCATCTCCATCATCAGACCTTTGGCTTCCTTTGGAATGCTGCCGAAAGAGCTTCCTCCCAGTGACTTGCTCACATTGTAGAACATGTTCTTTTGATAGATGTCGAGTTCCTGGGTGACCCAAAACGTAAATCTGGTGTCTTGGTTCTCGGAGGCAAATTCCTCGCAGTCATAGCCAAGGATTTTTTTGGAATTCCCCGTTTTTTTTATGGCATCAAACGAAGCGTCAAGACCTTCGCTTTCATTTTCTTCTGTTGCGATGTCTTTGATCTTGTCCATGGAAATGACCTGGGCAATTTTCTGCTCCTGCATCAATATGATCATAGCTTTGTTCTTTTCATCAATAACCGACAACACCGACGCAGGCATTTCCTGGTTGTCTCTGGATCCCGATTGGATCTGGCTCACCTGGGTGGCCATATAGTTGTTTTTATCAGAGAACCACATGCTGTAGTCTACGACTGATTTCTCCTTGTTTGAGGTGAACTCCATGGTGTACATTACGTTTGTGTCGAATTGATAGCTCTTTTCAATAGGCACGTCAGCGCCTCCCTGGCCGAACATTTTTTCCCATTGCTCCGGGTTCTTCTGCTGATAGTCAGGATCAATATTCAGAAGGCTGTCCATGGCTTTTCCTGTTTCCTGAGCTGTTTTTTGGGCTGCCTTTTCAACGATCACGTCCTCGGTGGCCTCTTGCACTCTTTTCTTTAGTTTTTTTAGGATCTGGGCATCGGCAGTTCCACCGATCATCAAAGTGGTAAGCAAAACGCAAATAAGGCGAATTCTGGATTTCATAGTTTGGTTTTTTGGGGGTTGAAGAATAAGCTAAAGTTACGAAGATTGGTTGTGATGATAAAGTGAATAAATAAAAAGAGCCAATCAATTGGCTCTTTTCGACCTTCCCAATTCAGGGAAAGAAATACATCCAAAATACACTCTAAATAATTTATACAACGATGAACAAAATAATTCAGCTTGCATCAATTAGTAATTTCAGTGGTCTTGAGGTTAACATTCAGCCCTCTAAAAACTCTAATGTTCGCGATACAGCCACTTTGAGGTGAGTTGGCAATGTCTTCTCACTCCACGGTTGTGAGGATCCAAAGGTGTGATTGGCCCCTGGAATAATTCTCAACTGAGACTGATCGTTCCAATGATGGAGATTTTGGGCCTCGGCAAGAGCAACGGTCTCGTCCTTATCTCCGTGCACGATCAAGAACGGGATTTTCAGATTGGTAACGGCCGTTTTAATTGTCAGGCGTTCTTCATTTTCCTTGAATGTGGCAAAAAACTGAAAATAATGAGGCATTTCCTGTTTGGTTCTGCCATTGTGCACGTAGGCTACACCTGATTTTTCCCATTGCGTGAGCACCTCTCCCTCGGGGAACCGGGACGCAAAGTCGGAAACACCCGCCCAGGTCACCACCTTACTAACCCGTCTGTCTTCATGCGCTTTGAGCAATACGATGCCACCACCCCGGGAATGACCAATGAGTGTTAAACCGTTCATGTCTATTTCCTTTTCAAAACTACCATCGGTAGAAATCCAGTCGATCACTGTTTCGAGATCATCAAGCTCTTTGATGAAGTTGTTGTTTCCAAACGCTTCGAGGTCAGGAAAGTCTATAGGCTGCTCTATGGTTCCCCCGTTATGGGAGAAGTTCATCTTTACAAAGAAGAATCCCTGGCGGGCAAACTCTTCCGCTACAAGGTTCCAAGCTCCCCAGTCTTTATAGCCTTTGTACCCGTGACAGAAAAGCACCACCTCTTTTTTTGTTTCGGTCTCTTCGAAGAACAGATCAGCAAGAATGTCCTTGCCGTGCTTACCGGAGATTTGAATGTTTCTAATTTGTTTCATAGTTCTTTTGGATAACTTAACTTGCTTTCTCTTTTTTGCAAAGGTCGAATCAGAATTGAAAGGTTTGAAGCTCCTTCTCCTCAAAAGGCATCTCAGAATCAAAAAGTTCTGACAAAAGAGTATCCAATTGCACCACGAAATTGTCAAGAATTTCCTTGGTCAACTGCTGATCATTGAACTTCATGAATCCCGATCTCAGGTTTTTAAATGAAATGATGCCACTTTCCAAAGCATCCAAGTCACTTAGCTTCTCGGCATGCATATTCCCGGATGAATTGTTATTCAAATAGACATAGGCGTACATCAATACCTGAAATGCTTTGCTGTACTTGTCATCCCTCACCAGCATCTCCCAGTTCGATATTTTCATTTCCGCTGGCTTAACCTTGCCTGTTTTGTAATCGACAATTCTGAGTACGCCATTCACTTCGTCAATTCGATCGATGGTTCCCTTCAAACAGACCTCGAAATCCAGGTCTGACGGTTGGTGCTGACAGGTTATTTCCTCTTCGAGCCCAAGGATCTTGATTCTCATTCCCTGCTCCAGGGATTCTCGCTCTTTTGTCAGAAATTCCGAAATGAACTTTTTTGCGATCTCAAAACTCAAATAGTTCTTGCCGGTAAGAGCAGCTTTGGAGGAATAGACCTCTGCCCATTGTGACCTGACGGTTTCATCTACCTGTTTGAGCATGCCTTTTATGTCAGCAGGCTCCAAGAATTTGTTTAAATAAGGTCGGTATAGCAAGTCAAGCGTGTTGTGGACAACGGTTCCAAATGTGTTTGAAGCCATGGTCTCTTCCACTTTTTCAACCTCTTTAATTCCGAGGATATACCTTTTGTAGTAATCCAACGGGTTTCTGATATAGGTGGTAAAAGCAGTAGGAGAGAATCCCCGTTTCGCAATTTGATGCATTTTAGAGAGTACCTCCTTGGTCTTTCGAATGTTTTTCAGTTCAATCGGATGACGAACGGGTTCAGGCTGAATGCTGATCTTTTCGAACGACACGTTGTCGAGAATTCCGAGTTTAGAGGCAATTTCAAGTTGCTTTATGAACCGGCTGGGCTCTCCCGATCCAAAATCATCATTGACACTGTTGTATACCAGGTAGATGTTTTTTGCCCTGTGAAGCAACCGGAAAAAGTGGTAGCTGAATATTGCCTCCTTTTCACGAAACGTCGGCAGATGCTTCTCAAATTTGATATCTAGGGGTATAAAAGACCTGTCCGAACGACTGGCGGGAAGAAAGCCCTCATTGACAGAGGTCACTACGACATTTTCAAAGTCCAGAACCCGGGACTCAAGCAGCCCCATGATTTGCAATCCTGAAAGGGGCTCTCCCTGGAAAGACATCTTTTCCATTCGAAGGAGCTGTCGGTAGAACTCGTGCAAGGCTTCAAGTGAATTGATGTGAGCGTATTTTTCATTGAAATTGAGCAACTGTTTGAAAATGGTATTGAAACGATAGAGAATCTCAGTCTCCATTCGATTCGGGTCATTCTCAGAACGAAACCACTCTGTAATAAGACATAATTTTCGAAGCAGTTCATTTATTTCAGCATTCCAGCCCTGAAATAAAAGTTCGAAAAGCTCGGTTAATGGGGATGGCCCTCTGAGAAGCTCCATGATTTCTTTTTCTGAAATAAAGAGTTTCTTTTCCTTGTACAACAACCGCGTCCAATTGTCCCTGAAATCAGGATTTGACTGACAGTGCTTTTTGATTTGAGGGTCACCAAAGACGCGTTGCAGATCTTTGTAGTAATAACCACCTTTGTTCCTCCTTGCTGAAAGATTCAAATGGACTTTGAACAAGGATTCGAAAAAAGAGCTCAGAGACACGTTCTGAAGCTCGTAGCCCATGGTGATATTTGCCTCTGGCACTTCCGGCGGGAGCGAGTTCAGAAGAGCAGGCAGAAGTTTTTCATTTCCGAGTACGAGAGCCGTATCGCTCAAGCTGCCCTTGTCACTGAGCGTCTTCAGAATCTCTCCAGCGTGTTTGATCTGACTGATGTTCTTTGGTAAGCCGTGAAGATGTATGACCTTTGTCGTATTGATCTTGTTATCGGTCCATTTGAACTCACGATTTTTGTAGTGAGGCCATCGCTTCCTGTAATTTTTAATGAATTCTCCTGCGGATGCCTCTGATTTTTCATAGAACGCGTCATCGTCCCAATAGATTGAGGCGTTTCCCTGATCAAGCAAGTATTGGATCACCAATTCCTCGGACTTACTCAGTGCATTGAATCCGGCAAAGACATGATTCCTTGACTTGAGCTTGTACGCATCCTCCTGGATCAGTTCGCAGGCACGCTTGTAAACAAAACCCTGGTAACCGGATTTTGAATCATTCATTCGGTGTTGAAATAACCTGTAGAATTCAGGAATCAATTTGTGGAAGGAAATGTAGTTTTCGACCAGATTGCTCGCGTCAGTTTCGCCCACCTCCCAGTTTTCGATTCTTTTGGCTTCATAGATATACCTCAAAATTGACTCGGCTTCGGCCATCGCGCTGTCCAATTCGTTGAAATCCTGCAGAAGAATCGGTGCCCACTTTGAAAAACTCTCGAAACTGTAGCTTTCATTTTTCGGAACCACATCCTTATAAATCGAATAGAATTCAAACAGTAGCGCAACGTTGTCAATTACACGAACACCTGAGATGCTTTGCATAAATTCTTCGATGCTGAGGATCTCTGGAAAAAAGGAATTCGGCCTGAGCCTTGTTCTCAGCTCCTGACGAAGAAAGAGTGAAGAACGCTTGTTGGGAAGCACAAAACAGTAACCTTTGGGATCACTCCCATTTTCAAGCACATCTTCAAGAACTTGGGAAAGAAAAGTTCGCATGGACCAAAAGTATGAAATAAAAAAACCATCCGCCAGAGACGGATGGTTTTGTTTATTCAATTAAGATAGGATCTTATCTTTCAGCGAACTCAGAGAAGATTTCAACTCTTCTGTTCTGTTGTCTACCCTGTCTGGTTTTGTTGTCACCAATTGGGTTGGCAGATCCGAATCCTTTAGCAGAGATCTTATCTGATGGGAATCCTTTCTCAATCAAGTAGTTCATAACTGCATCAGCACGATCTTGAGACAATTTGTCGTTGATCTTGTCGCTACCTGTGTTGTCTGTATGACCTTCTACAGTAAACGTGATGTCTTTGTACTTGTTCATGATAGCGCTTACCTGCTCCATTCTGATTGCAGCCTCGTCTGTGAACTTGGCACTTCCAGTTACGAAATAGATAGCTCTGGCAAGGTCAACAATCGCTTTCTCGTCTTCTTTAGAAACGATTGGGCAACCGTTGTTTTCAGCAACACCCACAACATTTGGACATTCGTCATCTTTGTCAAGAACGCCGTCACCATCGCTGTCTGGCCATGGGCAACCATTGTTCTCAGCAGGACCAGCCTGATCTGGACAATCATCATCCTTGTCAGCTACGCCATCACCGTCTGAATCTGGGCATCCGTTGAGTTCTTTCGGACCTGCTTCAGTTGGGCAAGCGTCATCTTTGTCTGGTACGCCGTCGCCGTCGCTGTCAGGACATCCGTTGAATTCAGCCAATCCGGCTTCTGTTGGACATGCGTCTTCAGAATCCTGGATACCGTCACCATCTGTGTCAGGACATCCGTTGAATGCCTCCAAACCTGCAACTTCAGGACATGCGTCATATTTGTCATAGATTCCATCACCGTCTGTGTCAACACCACCAAACTTGAAGGTGACACCAACAGCATGTTGCCAGTGCGGAAACAATTTATCTTCGTCAAATGAATGCTTGTATTTGGTTTGAACGTTCGCACCCAACCAGTCGTTGAACCAGAAGTTCAATCCAATACCTGCATTTCCGGTACCGTTACCACCGTCTCCTAACCAGGTGTAACCTCCACCAACGAGCAAGTAAGGATCAATCCAGTAGTGTTTTCCCATCAGGACGTTCCACTTCACATCAAGGTCAGTACTCAAGTACTTCGCGTTGTCAACTTTTACATCACCTACCTGGGTAATGCTGTTAAAAGTTCCGGTAACTCCCACAGAGAAACCTGAACCCACATAGTAACCAACTCTCAGTCGAGAAACGAAGGCACCTGTATTCCAATGGTCTGTGTTGAAGAAGTCAGAAAACATACCTCCTGTTAGCTGCGGTGGGTTGTCTTCATCGAATGGCTCAGGAACTGGCTCAATCGGATTTTCTGGAGTAAGATTATCCAGGCCAGGATCGGCATCGGTAGGGTAGAAATCAACCACATTGGTTCCAATCTCCACAATCCAGCGATTATCCTTGTCCTGCGCATTCACGTTGCTGAAGCAAACAACGGCCAACACAATAAATAATACTTTAGTTAAATGTTTCATTGTAATCAATTTTAAATTATAATCGTTTTTAATGTTAAGTAAGCTTAAATTTTAAGTAATAATTAACAAATATATAAAATCTTGCCAAATATAAGCATTTGACCATTTATTTTTTGGCTAATATAAAGGAGTTCAATCGAATCCTTCCAGATTGTTTAAAGTCTTAATAGAAGACCGATCTGTTGTCGACGATCTCGGAGTTGTCTTTGATCGATTCATAGATCTGCAGGCTCCTGCTCACCATGGAGCGCTCAATCTCTTTTTTGTTGCCGCTGTAATTGTTCAATTCAGTTGGCATCGTCTTTTTTGTCACGATGGCATACATCACACCGCTTTGTCCTACAATGTCACGGGTAAGCACATTCTCTTCGAGAGAGGTCACTACTCCTGCTATGTCCACAAACCGTCCGGAACCGGCAAAAACAGGACTCGAGTTTGAAACAGCTCTTGCGACTTTTTTTTCTGTGTCATTTTGTTCGGCAATTTCTTCGAGTGTGGCTCCAGTCGATCTTTCTTTGATCAACTCGGCTTTTTTCTGTTTCATCAAGATGGCACGTACGTTTTGACCACGATCAGACAATCCAGCTTTGTTCTTGCGGTTGAGCACCACAACGACATAACCATTGTCTGTGTCAAATCTTTTGATGTCTCCCACCGAGGTGTTCCCGTCAAACGCCCAACGAACAATCTGACGCTGTGATCCCAATTGAGAAATATTGTCATCAAAAACCTCCAGGTTCAACACCGGGCGAACCATGAGACCCGAATCTTTGGCCAATTCATTGATCTCTTTTCCATCGGTCAGATCAGAAGCAAAGGTTTCTGCCCTTTCAAACACATCGTTCTCCGTTTTTTCAGAGGCGTCTATAGTCCTTGAGAAAGTACCTACCTGTATCGTTTTTTGCCTGTTTTTCTGATCCTCAATATGGATCACATGAAATCCAAATTGAGATTGTACAACTCCCATGTCACCTACCTGGTTTTCGAAAGAGTAATCCCTGAACTCCGGGATCATGGTCTGATAGACGAACCACCCGAGGTCTCCTCCTTTTTGTCCGGAAACCTGATCCGCCGACATTTGCTCAGCCAATACTGAGAATTTTGATTTGTCTTTTTTAACCACTGCGAGAACGCTGTCAGCAACTTTTTTGGCTTCTTCTTCCGTCTGGGTAACGCTGGCGTCTGCAGATCCACTCCCCACATAGGGAATCAAAATATGACTGGCTTTCACGGAATCCGGTATCTGCTTTACGTCCGTAATTTTTGAAAGCTTGTAGAACCCTCCATCTTTGTAAGGGCCATAAAACTCCCCAACACTCTTATCAAAAAGCGAATCGGCGAGTATTTTAGGAAGCTGAGCCCTGTTGTAATAGGAGCCGTCGAATGGCGTGTCTGATTCATTGTCGGCATTGAACTGCGCAATGTCGGTGGCGTTTCTGAAACCTAACAGAGTAATATTGGATTTGGCAGCGTTGCTGTATTCTTCGCGATCTTCAATCATTGAGTTGAGCTCGTTTCGAATTGCAGCCTCGTCCTCCTCTGTGGGCTCCACTTTGAACTGCACGTATTGTATGTCCCTCGATTCTGGAACGGTGAATTCCTTCGGATGACTTTTGATGTAATCTCTGATCTCATCCTGTGGTATTGAGATCAAACTGTCTGGCACACTGTTGAACCGAACAAACACGTAGTCGACGTCAACATTGATGTTGTCAAAATAGTACTTGCGCTCTCCTTCTTTAAGGGTGCTTCCCAGACCCGATCGGATCAATTGATTATAGGTGTTCTGCTCGAGATTGTCTTTGATTGTGTTCTCGTAGTTCACCCAGCTTATCCAGGCGGCAGCTCCCGCTTCATCTTCTTCCGAATTGTCTTTGAGGGTGGCGATGTATTCCTTTAGCTTTTCCTCGTCGAACATTCCAACTTCATTCATGAACTGTGGGTTGTTCTGAGCGGATATTTGTGCTACGATCGCATCCCAAACATCTTTTTCGCCCACTACGATTCCGGATTTTTCCAGCTGTGTCTGGTAAATCTTCTCACGGACGAGACTGTTCCAGGCATTGTTGACATTCTGACTGTTTGTAGCCCTTCCTCCTGTCCTGCTCCTGTAAAGCTCAACCTCCTGCCCGAACTCTTCACGGGTGATTGGTTCGCCGTTTACCTCACCTATGCTGGTCACATTTTTATTGAACATGTTGCTGTCGAAAAGTCCGCTGAGAACAAAAGCGAACAAGGCCATAGCAATAATGAGTATTAGAAACAAGGATCTCTCTCTGATCTTCGATAAAACTGCCATTTTTCTTTCCTGTTAAATTTTAGGTTGCGAAAATACACAAACCCTTTTAATAATGAAATACTTTAAACTTAATTTTTACGGGGGATTCGGAGCCTATTTGTCTTTAAATAAAACTTTTAAGTAGACCTCCTCGATTTTTGAAGCAGATTCCTTGAGGATAGTGAACTGGTAGTTGTCAATTTCAATGATCTCTCCGGTGGAAGGAATATTCTCAGTATGGTGCACGATCAGGCCCCCAAGGGTTTCATAATCGCTGTCCTCCGCCAGCTCCAGGCCGTAAGTCTCATTGAGATAGTCCACTTCGTGACGCGTCGAGAACCTGAATTCACGGTCGTTGATTTTTTCCTCGATCAGATCCATGGAGTCATGCTCGTCCTCGATCTCGCCAAAAAGCTCCTCAATGATGTCCTCAACGGTGATCAGACCGGAGGTTCCGCCGTATTCGTCCAGGACAATGGCGACGCTCTTTCTTTTGAGGATCAAATCGTTTAGCACATCGTGAATCATCATCGATTCAGGAATGATTTCTATGGGCAACAAAATGGATCGTATGTTTTTGGGCTTCTTGAAGAGGTCAAAGAAATGCGCATAGCCAATGATGTCGTCAAGCGAGTTGTTGTACACCATGATTTTGGATAAGCCTGTTTCAGTAAAAAGATCCCGCAAGTTCTTGATCGAATCATGCACTTCCACCGCTACAATTTCGGTTCTTGGAATCATAGCCTCTCGCGCTTTCACATCGTGAAAGTCAAGAGCATTCTGAAAGATCTGAATTTCCGTGTCGATCTCATCTTCTTTGCTTTCAAGCTGCTCATCGATGTAATGTCCGAGCTCGGCCTTTGTAAATGCCAGCTGAACCTCGTCCTCCTTTATATTGAAGAAGACCCTCAGAAAAAAATCGGAGATCAATGTTATGAATCTCGATACGGGATAGAGCAAGATGTAAAACAAATAGGAGGGCAAAGCGAATATCTTGAGAGTTTCGTTTGCATAAACCCTGAAGATTGCCTTGGGGAGAAACTCGGCTGTGATCAGAATGACCAGGGTGGATATAAACGTTTGAATGAGCAGAATGGCAAATTCGTTTTGCAGCGGACTGAGAAAAAGTTTGACCA
>JAUIKV010000291.1 GCA_030430615.1 Bacteroidia bacterium | reverse complement strand
TTTATGAAATTTTGGAATACCCCCTTCCAAAAATTGTCAATCCAGTCATTCCTCACGAGGATCCCGACCATTATCCCTATGGAGATTTCAGGTTGACTGAATTCGATAAACGCGTATACACCTTTCAATAGGCTAAATTCGGCTAGCCCTCCATTGCCTTATTCATTTTCTTCTGAATCTGGTCCAATGCGAGATTTCCGATGCTTCCGATGTGCTCGTGCTTAACCTGCTTCTTGGGTTTGAACTCTCCTTTTTCGACCTTCTCTCCTACTATTTTATAGGCATCCCGAAAAGGAGTTCCTTTCTGAACAAGTTCATTGACCTCTTCAACCGTGAATAAATAATCATACTTCGAATCGTTGAGAATATCATCATTGACCCGAACACTCTCCAATGAGAAGGTAAAGATCTCAAGGCAGGACTTCAGGTTTTGAATCGCGGGTATGAGTCCTTCTTTCAGGAGCTGGAGATCCCTGTGGTATCCGCTGGGCAGATTTGAGGTGATCAGGGTCAGCTCATAGGGCAAGGCCTGTATCTTATTGCACTTCCCACGGATCAACTCAAAGACATCGGGATTCTTTTTATGCGGCATGATGCTCGACCCGGTTGTCAGCTCATCCGGGAAAGAGACAAACCCAAAGTTCTGGCTCATATAAAGGCATATGTCCATGGCGAATCGCGACAAGGTACCAGCTACGGAACTCAATGCAAAAGCAACCGTCTTCTCGGTTTTCCCGCGGCTCATTTGAGCGGCTACAGAATTGTATTTGAGCTCTGCAAAACCAAGCGTTTTCGTCGTATGCTTGCGATCAATAGGAAACGAACTCCCGTAGCCTGCGGCAGAACCCAACGGATTCTGGTCAGTCACCTTCATGGCAGCCTGCAACATGTATACGTCATCAATCAGGGATTCAGCATAGGCCGAAAACCAGAGGCCGAATGAGGAGGGCATTGCCACCTGGAAATGGGTATAGCCCGGCATCAGAACCTCCTTGTGCTTTTCGGCAAGGGACATTAGCCGATCGAACAGCGCCCTGATCTCTTCTCTAATTTCCTCGATCTCCTCTTTGAGATACAAATGCACATCGACCAATACCTGGTCGTTCCTGGAGCGCGCCGTATGAATCTTCTTGCCCGTGTCTCCCAGTTTTTGCGTGAGAAGAAACTCCACTTTGGAGTGAACATCCTCAAAATCATCCTCAATCACGAATTCACCCCGGGAAATTGCATCCAACAGGGAATTGAGCTCCTGCTCCACAGCCTTCCATTCTTCTTCAGAGAGAAGGCCGATTTCAAAAAGCATGGCTGCATGACCCCTCGATCCAATCACGTCATATTTCGCAAGCACCAGGTCAAGCTCCCGATCATTGCCCACGGTAAAAAAATCGATTTTTTCATCAGTGCTAAATCCTTTATCCCAAAGTTTCATAAGTATCTTTTTAGGTGTATCGTAGTAATTTCTTCAATTGGTTTTGTTTTCTTCAATTCCTTTTGAACTCTTAAATTGATGTTCCCTGAATGCTCTTTTTACAATATCTCCTCAAGCAACTTGATGTACAAGTCAATTCCTTCTCTCAACTCAGAAACGAGAAGGTATTCGTCGGCTGTATGTGATCGCAAAGAGTCTCCAGGCCCCAGTTTCAATGAGGGGCAGGTCAAGTTTGACTGATCCGACAAGGTTGGCGAACCGTAAAGCACCCTCCCCAGCCTCTCTCCAGCGAGAACAACAGGGTGCTCCCTGGGTATAGACGAAGAATTCAGCCTCACAGATCGGGGCACTACCTCAACTTCTACATTCTTTTGCACGATATCCACTACTTCCGCATTTGAATAATGATCATTGACTCTGATGTCCACTACAAAGTGACATACAGAAGGCACCACGTTGTGTTGGTTGCCCGCTTCGATCTGGGTCACGGTCATTTTCGTGTCATGAAGGGTTTCAGAGATCCTATCAAATTTAAAGGTCTCAAACCAATTAATCGCTTTCATCGCTTTATAAATCGCATAATCCTCTCTGACATGCGCAGCATGGCCCGCCGTCCCGCGGGCGTAGCAATCCAGCACAAGAAGTCCCTTTTCGGCAATGGCCAGGTTCATTTGGGTGGGTTCGCCGACAATTGCAAAGTCGATCTCCGGAAGTTTGGGAACCACAGACCGAATCCCCAACTCCCCTGAATTCTCCTCTTCCGCGGAAGCCAACAGAATCAGGTTGTACTTCATGCCTATTTTAGGATAGAAATGCAGAAAGGCAAAGATCAATCCCACCAGGGCTCCCCCGGCGTCATTCGACCCAAGGCCGTAGAGCTTGTCATCTATGATTTCCGCGGCATATGGGTCGCGCGTATATCCCTTGTTGGGTCTTACCGTGTCGTGATGGGAATTAAGCAGGATGCAGGGCTTTGCCACATCAAAATCTTTGTTGAATGCCCAAACATTGTTGTTCTCCCTGATCGTTTCAACCCCTTCTGATCGCAGGAAATCCTCAAGGAGATCCGCAGTCTTATCCTCCTCTTTTGAGAAGGATGGTATTTCGATCAAATTGATAAGCAGTTTAAGAGCTTTATCGTTCAATGAATGATTCATAGGGTCAGCGTTGTGTGTTTAGTTTGAGGATGCCTTAACAGATCAGGGCTGCCAATGACGACATGGGATACCCCTTTTTCCAGAGCCTCAAAACAGTTTTTCAATTTGGGCAACATGCCTTCTGCTATCTGTCCGAGCTCCTTCATTTGCTTGTATTTGTTCTTGCTCAAATCCTCGACAATCGAATTATCGTCGTCCACATCCTCGAGCACTCCCAGCTTTTCAAAACAGTAGATCAAGTTCACATCGAAA
>JAUIKV010000035.1 GCA_030430615.1 Bacteroidia bacterium | reverse complement strand
TTGAAGAAGGCAGATGTCATAAGAGGCTCAGAATTAAATACTTACAACGTTTTGAACGCAAACAAAGTTGTAATTTCTGAGGCTTGCCTGGAAGAAATTGAGTCTAATTTTAGCAAGTAAGGGTCATGAGTATATTGATAAAACCAATCATTACGGAGAAGGCAACAGACCAGAGCGAGTTGAACAACTGCTTCAGTTTTGTAGTCAGGAAAACAGCTAACAAGATCCAGGTCAAGGAGGCTGTTGAGAGTGCTTATGGCGTTTCAGTTAAAGATGTCAGAACAATGAACTATCCTGTCAAGAGAAAGACCAAGTACACCAAACAGGGCTTGGTTGAAAGCATGAAAGGCGGCTTCAAGAAAGCAGTCGTTCAATTGGCCGATGGTGAGAACATTGATTTTTATAGCAATATCTAAGTAGATAAAGATGGGATTGAAAAAATTAAAACCGATAACTCCCGGACAGCGTTTCAGAGTCGTGACAGACTTCGATTCGGTAACCACGGACAGGCCAGAAAAGAGTCTTTTGGCTCCGATTAAGAGATCGGGAGGACGAAACAGTGAAGGTAAAATGACCATGCGTTTCATGGGTGGTGGTCACAAGAGAAGGTACCGTGTCATTGATTTCAAAAGAAACAAAGACGGTGTGCCTGCCACAGTGAAGACCATAGAGTACGATCCAAACCGATCTGCTTACATTGCTCTGTTGAACTATGCGGACGGCGAAAAGCGCTATGTGATCGCCCAAAATGGAATGAAAGTCGGACAGACTGTTGTTTCAGGTGACAAAGTGGCTCCGGAAATCGGAAACGCTTTGACCCTTGCAAACATTCCCCTGGGAACGGTAATCTCATGCATCGAGCTGAGACCCGGACAGGGTGCAGTTATGGCGAGAAGTGCCGGTTCTTTCGGTCAGCTTATGGCGCGTGAGGGCAAATACGCAACCATCAAATTGCCTTCGGGTGAAATTCGAATGGTGTTGCTCACTTGCAAGGCGACTATAGGAGCTGTTTCTAATTCTGACCACCAGCTTACCGTATCTGGTAAAGCAGGTCGAAGCAGATGGCTTGGCAGAAGGCCGAGAACACGTCCTGTTGCGATGAACCCGGTTGATCACCCAATGGGTGGTGGTGAAGGTAGGGCGTCAGGAGGACACCCAAGATCGAAGAACGGTATCCCTGCTAAAGGGTACAAGACCCGTTCCAAGACGAAAGCCAGCAATAAGCAAATTGTAGAACGCAGAAAAAAATAAATCGATAGAAGTATGGCACGTTCGCTAAAAAAAGGACCTTATGTTTTCCACGCGCTGGAGAAGAAAGTCCAAAAAAATATAGAATCAGGCAAGAAGTCTGTGATCAAGACCTGGTCAAGGGCATCTATGATCACTCCTGACTTCGTCGGTCAGACCATCGGTGTGCACAACGGCCGTCAGTTCGTACCGGTGTACATCACTGAGAACATGGTAGGCCACAAGCTAGGTGAGTTTTCTCCGACCCGATCGTTCAGAGGTCACGCCGGAGCTAAGAATAAAGGAAATAAATAACAGGTTATGGGAGTTCGTAAGAAGTTAAGAGCAGATCAGCGCAAAGAAGAGCGCAAGAACACATACGTTGCTAAACTCAATGGTTGCCCAACCTCTCCGAGGAAAATGCGCCTGGTTGCAGATTTGATAAGAGGAGTTGAGGTAGAGAAAGCCTTGCAGATCCTGAAGTTTAACCCTAAAGAGGCTTCGATAAATCTAGAAAAGCTCATGCTTTCGGCCATTGCCAACTGGCAGGCCAAGAATGAAGAAGCCAACATCGAGGAAGCAGGATTGTTTGTGAAGGAGATCTATGTAGACAGCGCTACCATGCTGAAGAGACTGCAAACCGCACCTCAGGGTAGAGCCCACAGGATCAGAAAGAGATCAAATCACGTAACCTTGGTTTTAGGAACTAATAATTTAAGTAATTAACGAGCATGGGACAGAAGACAAATCCAATAGGAAATCGATTGGGAATCATCAGAGGATGGGAATCTAATTGGTATGGAGGAAATGACTACGGAGACAAGATTGCTGAAGACAGCAAAATCCGTAAGTACATCCATGCGCGTTTGTTTAAAGCCAGTGTTTCCAGAGTGATCATTGAGCGCACGCTGAAACTTGTAACCGTTACTATCACCACGGCCCGTCCGGGAATCATCATCGGAAAAGGCGGCCAGGAGGTAGACAAGTTGAAAGAGGAGCTCAAGAAAATCACCGGAAAGGAAGTACAGATTAATATCTTCGAAATCAAACGTCCGGAACTTGACGCACAGTTGGTTGCGGCCAGCATCGCTCGTCAGATAGAGAACAGAATCTCTTACAGACGCGCGATCAAAATGGCCATCGCTGCCACCATGCGTATGAATGCCGAGGGTATTAAAGTACAGATCTCAGGTCGTTTGAACGGTGCTGAGATGGCGAGATCCGAAGCCTACAAGGAAGGAAGGATTCCTCTTTCCACCTTCAGGGCTGACATTGACTATGCTTTGGAAGAAGCGACTACAACCTACGGGAAAATAGGTGTCAAGGTTTGGATCATGAAAGGTGAGGTTTACGGCAAGAGAGAATTGTCACCGTTGGTCGGTCTTTCGAAGAAAGGTAAAGGCGGAGGTAAAGGCCCGAGTCGCGGAAAATCTCGTAGATAATTTTTTTTAAGACTTTAGAAAATGTTACAACCAAAAAGAGTAAAATACCGTAGAGTACAGAAAGGGAAAGGAAACATGAAAGGGATCTCTCAGAGAGGTCACCAACTTTCCAACGGTATGTTCGGTATCAAATCATTGGAGCAGGATTTAATCACTTCACGTCAGATCGAGGCGGCTCGTGTTGCTGCGACTCGTTACATGAAAAGACAGGGAAGTTTGTGGATCAAGATCTTTCCGGACAAGCCTATCACCAAAAAGCCTCTTGAGGTTCGTATGGGTAAGGGTAAAGGAGCGCCAGAATATTTTGTGGCGGTCGTGAAGCCGGGTAGAATTATGTTTGAAGTAGGCGGAGTGCCGATTGAAGTTGCGCGTGAAGCTTTGCGCCTCGCAGCTCAGAAGTTACCCGTTAAAACGAAGTTCGTAATTGCGAATGACTTTGACAACGCTTAATTTTTTAGAAAGATGAAACAGTCAGAAATCAAAGAATTATCAGTAGAGGAGCTTCAGGAGAAGTTCGAGATCAACAAGAAGAAATACACAGATCTCAAGCTTGCTCATGCGATCTCTCCGTTGGAAAGCCCGTTGCAGTTGAGAAATCTTCGCAAGACGGTTGCCCGAATTGCCACTGAATTAAATAATAGAGAATTACAATAATTGTAATTGAATTGAAGAGATGGAAAAAAGAAATCTTAGAAAGGAAAGAATAGGAGTAGTTTCAAGCAACAAGATGCAAAAATCGATTGTTGTCTCTGAGGTGAAACGGGTAAAGCATCCCTTGTACGGTAAGTTCGTTTTGAACACCAAGAAATATGTGGCGCACGATGAGAATAACGACTGCAATGAAGGTGATACGGTGCGCATTATGGAAACGCGTCCGATGAGCAAGTCAAAGCGTTGGAGATTAGTAGAAATCTTAGAAAGAGCTAAATAATTATGTTACAGCAAGAATCAAGATTAAAAGTTGCGGATAACACCGGTGCCAAAGAGGCACTTGTCATCCGGGTCCTGGGAGGAACGAAAAGACGCTACGCTTCAGTAGGCGACCAGATCGTTGTTTCCGTAAAGGATGCCACTCCGAACGGTACGGCTAAAAAGGGACAGGTTTCAAAAGCCGTTGTGATCAGAACCAAGAAGGAAGTTCGTCGCAAGGACGGATCCTATATCCGTTTCGATGACAACGCCTGTGTATTGCTCGACTCGAATTCAGGAGAAATGAGAGGCACCCGTGTATTCGGGCCTGTTGCTAGAGAACTTCGTGAGAAGCAATTCATGAAAATAGTATCATTGGCACCTGAAGTGCTTTAATAAAAAGGATTATGACTAAGCTGAAAATAAAAACCGGAGACACGGTAAAGGTTATAGCAGGTGATCACAAAGGCGAAGAAGGCAAAGTGGTGAAAGTATTCATCGAAAAGAACCGCGCCATTGTGGAAGGAGTCAACATGATCTCAAAGCACACCAAGCCAAGTGCCGATAACCCACAGGGTGGAATCGTCAAGAAGGAGGCGTCGCTGCACATTTCGAACCTTATGTTGGTCAAAAACGGAGAGGCTTCTCGCGTAGGTTACCGCATGGAAGGTGACAAGAAGGTGAGATTTTCTAAAAAATCAAATGAAGTATTGTAGTTATGGAATATATGCCAAGACTGAAAAAAGAATATAAAGAGCGCATAATTGACGCTCTGACCAAGGAATTTGGTTACAAAAACGTAATGCAGGTTCCTAAGCTGGAAAAGATCGTTATCAGCAGAGGTGTCGGTGCTGCAATCGCAGACAAGAAACTCATCGACTACGCTGTGGATGAGCTGACCCAGATCACCGGGCAAAAGGCGGTGTCAACGATCTCAAAGAAAGACGTTGCCTCTTTCAAACTTCGCAAGGGCATGCCGATCGGAGCCAAGGTGACATTGAGAAAGAACAGAATGTACGAGTTTCTCGACAGATTGGTGACTGCCTCCCTTCCGAGGGTTCGTGACTTCAAAGGAGTGAAGGCCACCGGATTTGACGGTAGAGGCAATTACAACCTTGGGATCACAGAGCAGATCATTTTCCCTGAGATTGACATCGACAAGGTGAACAGGATCAACGGTATGGACATTACGTTCGTTACAACTGCTGAGACCGACAAAGAAGCGAAATCGTTATTGAACGAATTGGGTATACCATTTAAAAAGAATTAAGAAATGGCAAAAGAATCAATGAAGGCTCGTGAAGTGAAAAGAGCCAAGACTGTTGCAAAATACGCTGAGAAGAGAAAGGCCCTCAAGGAGGCCGGTGATTACGAGGCACTACAGAAGTTGCCGAAGAACGCTTCTCCGATCCGCATGCACAACAGGTGCAAGCTGACAGGTCGTCCGAAAGGATACATGCGACAGTTTGGAATTTCACGTGTTACCTTCCGCGAGATGGCGAATCAAGGTTTGATTCCCGGCGTGAAGAAAGCGAGCTGGTAGTAAGACGCTTGTAAAAAAGAACATTTAACTGGTTTGAAGTTCGGATCCGCGTGAGCAGTGACGAAAACCAAAACCGCAAATAAATCTATATGTTAACAGATCCTATAGCAGATTTTCTGACAAGAATCAGAAACGCTTCGATGGCAGGGCACCGTGTGGTGGAGATACCTGCCTCAAACTTGAAAAAGGAAATGACCAAGATTCTTTTTGATCAGGGTTATATCCTCAGTTACAAAATCATTGAGAACAAAGTTCAGGACGTAATCAAGATTGCCTTGAAATACGACAAGAACAGCAAGGAGTCAGTGATCAAAAAACTCGAGCGAGTGAGTACTCCCGGGTTGAGACAATACCGGGGAGCTCATGAAATGCCACGTGTATTGAACGGATTGGGTATTGCAATCATCTCTACTTCAAAAGGTGTGATGACCAATAAGAAGGCTCGCCAGGAGAATGTAGGTGGAGAAGTATTGTGTTACGTTTATTAAAAAAGAAGAGAGATGTCAAGAATAGGAAATAACCCAATATCGATTCCGGAAGGAGTTACTGTTGATATCAAGGATAACACAATCACCGTCAAGGGAAAGCTGGGAGAGTTAACTCAGAACTTCGACGGGGTTGAACTCAAGAACGAAGACGGTGTGATAACCGTTGAACGCGCAACTGAATCCAAGGAGCACAAAGCCAAGCACGGATTGTACAGGGCTTTGATCTTTAATATGATGGAAGGAGTTTCAAAAGGTTGGACCAAGGAACTCGAATTGGTAGGAGTAGGATACAGAGCTTCAAATCAGGGACAGAAACTTGATCTTGCGTTGGGATTCTCACACAATATCTTGTTGGAAATCGCTCCTGAAGTGAAAGTTGAGACAGTATCAGAGAAAGGAAAGAACCCGATCATCAAGCTGACTTCTTACGACAAGCAGCTGGTTGGTCAGGTAGCCGCCAAGATACGTTCCTTCCGTAAGCCAGAGCCTTACAAAGGGAAAGGTGTCAAGTTTGTAGGTGAACAATTAAGAAGAAAAGCAGGTAAAACTGCGTAATAAATAAGGTTATGGCATTAACAAAACTTCAGAGAAGGACCCGAATAAAGAAGAGAATCAGAAAGATTGTCTCAGGGACGGCTGCGAAGCCTCGCATGTCAGTATTCAGAAGCAATAAAGAGATCTCGGTTCAGTTGATTGACGACGTAGCCGGTGTGACTCTGATCGCTGCCTCATCAAAAGGTTTGAAAGACGCGAAAGGAACGAAGATTGAAACAGCTGCTGCAGTGGGCAAGGCACTCGCCGAAAAAGCCTCAAAAGCAGGAATAGAAACCGTAGCCTTCGACAGGAACGGATATTTGTATCACGGCAGGGTGAAGGCTTTGGCCGACGGTGCCCGAGAAGGAGGTTTAAAATTTTAAGATTATTCCATGTACAAAGATTATAATAACGTAGAACGAGTAAAGCCAAGCGGACTTGAATTGAAAGATCACTTGGTGGGAGTACAAAGAGTTACCAAGGTAACCAAAGGGGGTAGAACCTTCAGTTTCTCAGCAATTGTCGTGGTAGGAAACGGTGACGGAGTCGTTGGTCAGGGATTGGGCAAGTCGCAGGACGTTGCTTCTGCAATCGCCAAGGCCATCGAGGACGCCAAGAAGAATTTGGTGCGCATCCCGATCATCAATCAGACGCTTCCGCATGAGCAGAAAGGTAAATACGGAGGAGCACGCGTGTTCTTGCGTCCTGCCTCTCACGGTACTGGAGTAATCGCAGGTGGTGCGGTTCGTGCGGTACTTGAATCTGTTGGGGTACACGACGTACTTTCAAAGTCTCAGGGATCATCCAACCCGCACAATGTGGTCAAGGCCACATTCGATGCGCTGTTGAACCTGAGAGATGCGAGAATGATAGCCAAGCAAAGAGGAATCTCTGTGCAAAAAGTGTTTAACGGATAACGATGCAGTCATGAAAAGAATCAGAGTCAAACAAATTCGAAGTAAGATCAGACGTCCTAAAAACCAGAAGTTGACACTTGAGGCCCTGGGATTGAAGAAGATGGATCAGGTTGTTGAGCACGATGCCACGCCACAGATCCTCGGAATGGTAAAAACAGTTAATCACTTAGTTTCTGTAGAGGAAATCAAATAAGAATCGAAGAGATGCAATTACACAATTTAAAGCCCGCCAAAGGATCAGTCAAAGCAGGCAAGCGAATAGGCAGGGGAGAAGGTTCCGGTAAAGGCGGAACGGCTACCCGAGGACATAAAGGTGCAAAATCGCGCTCAGGTTATTCAAAGAAACTCGGTTTTGAAGGAGGTCAGATGCCTTTGCAACGCAGGGTTCCCAAGTTTGGTTTCAAGAACATCAACCGCAAGGAGTACCAGGGCATCAACCTGGACACGCTTCAGACCCTGGTTGATGAAGGCAGAATCAAAGACAACGTGACCCTTGACGTGTTGATCGAGAACGGACTTGCCGGCAAGAACGATCTGGTCAAGATCCTGGGGCGCGGAGAACTGAAAGCAAAACTGAATATCACAGTGCACAAATTCACGGCGACCGCCAAAGCGGCGATTGAAAAAGCCGGTGGAGAAGCTGTAACCCTTTAAGGCTGGAATTATTAAATGAAAAAGTTTATAACTACAGTCCAGGAAATTTGGAAAATTGAAGAGCTCAGGAACAAGATCATGCTGACGCTCGGTTTGATGGTCGTATACCGTCTGGCTGCACAGGTGCCCCTTCCGGGGATTGACCCGACGCAGCTTTCCGGTTTGGCCAACAAAACCGCTGACGGCTTGCTGGGGCTTCTCAATGCCTTCACGGGAGGTGCCTTTGCGAAGGCTTCTGTGATGGCTTTGGGGATCATGCCTTACATCTCGGCGTCGATCGTGGTGCAGCTGATGGGTATCGCCGTTCCTTATCTGCAGAAGTTGCAGAAGGAAGGTGAAAGCGGAAGAAAGAAGATCAACCAGATCACGCGATGGCTGACCATTGCGATCCTGATCATCCAGGCTCCGACCTACCTGATCAGTCTGCCGAGCCTTGGAATCCCGGAAAGCGCATTCTTGCTGGGAACAGGTCCTTTGTTCTATTTCTCATCAATTCTCCTGCTTACCACGGGTACAATTTTTGCCATGTGGCTGGGAGAGAAGATAACAGATAAAGGAATCGGAAACGGGATCTCTTTGTTGATTATGATCGGTATCATTGCGGTGTTCCCGGCATCTTTCATGCAGGAAGCCACTTCAAGGATCAACCAGTCAAATGGAGGATTGATCATGATTCTGATTGAGGTCGTGGTTTGGTTCATCGTGATTTTTGCAAGTGTCCTGCTGGTGACTGCCGTTAGGAAGATCCAGGTGCAGTATGCGCGCAGAACCGTTGCAGGAAACATAAGGGACGTGGCAGGAGCCAGACAGTACATCCCATTGAAATTGAATTCGTCAGGTGTTATGCCGATAATCTTTGCTCAGGCCTTGATGTTTGTGCCCGGTTTATTGGCCAGTTCGGACAATTCCGTGATCAAGTCCATCGGTGTGGCCTTTACGGATATCTTCGGATTGTGGTACAACATTCTGTTCGCCGTGCTGATCATTATTTTCAGCTATTTTTACACGGCGATCACAATACCTACCAACAAAATGGCTGATGACTTGAAAAGAGGCGGAGGGTTTGTGCCTGGCATACGACCCGGAAAGGAAACCGCGGATTATCTCGATACGATCTTATCTCGTATCACGCTTCCGGGATCTCTTTTTCTTGCCTTTTTGGCGATTCTTCCAGCGATAATCACCAAAGCCGGGGTACAACCGGGTTGGGCGATCTTCTATGGTGGAACTTCTCTGTTGATTATGGTGGGAGTTGCAATTGACACCTTACAACAAATAAATGCGCATTTGTTGAATCGTCACTATGACGGTTTGATGAAGGCAGGATCAAAACGAAAAGTAGCGATTTAATATGGCAAAACAACCAGCGATAGAGCAGGACGGCAAGATTATCGAAGCCCTCTCCAATGCGATGTTCCGCGTGGAACTTGAAAACGGGCACATTGTGACCGCCCACATTTCAGGAAAAATGAGAATGCACTATATTAAATTGCTTCCCGGTGACAAGGTCAAACTGGAAATGAGTCCTTATGATCTCACCAAGGCGAGAATCACTTATAGATATTAAAGAATACATCGAGATGAAAGTAAGAGCATCAGTTAAGAAAAGAAGTGCCGACTGCGTTATTGTTCGCAGAAAAGGCAGATTATATGTAATCAACAAAAAGAATCCTAGATTTAAACAAAGACAAGGATAATTATGGCAAGAATAGCAGGTATAGATATCCCAAAGAACAAAAGAGGAGTCATTGCATTGACTTATATCTTTGGAATCGGCAGAAGCAGGGCAAAAACGATCCTTGCAGACGCTAAGGTTGACGAGAGCATTAAGGTTCAGGACTGGACAGACGACCAGATCGCTCACATTCGCGAGGAGGTTGGAAAGCTCACCATTGAGGGTGAATTGCGTTCTGAGGTGCAGCTGAACATCAAACGCTTGATGGATATCGGATGCTACCGCGGAATCAGACACAGAGCAGGATTACCTCTCCGTGGTCAGAGGACCAAGAACAATTCACGTACCCGAAAAGGTAAGAGAAAGACGGTAGCAGGTAAAAAGAAAGTAACTAAATAATTGTTGACACAATGGCAAAGTCAAGTTCAAAAAGCACAAAGAAGCGCAAAGTGATCGTCGATGCGGTAGGAGAAGCGCACATCACTGCCTCTTTCAATAACATCATCATTTCATTGACCAACAAAAAGGGCGACGTGATCTCCTGGTCCAGCGCTGGAAAGCAAGGTTTCCGCGGATCCAAGAAGAACACTCCATACGCGGCTCAAACGGCAGCTGAAGACTGCGGAAAAGTCGCTCACGAAGCGGGTCTCAGAAAAGTGAAGGTATACGTGAAAGGACCTGGTAACGGTAGAGAGTCTGCCATCAGGACCCTGCACAACAACGGTATAGAAGTGACTGAGATCATCGACGTCACTCCGCTTGCACACAACGGGTGCAGACCACCAAAAAGAAGAAGAGTTTAACAAATTTATTTTTAACTGAGGAGTCAGATTATCGAAGGATTGCCTTAATTCATAATCCCTTTAAAACAAAAAAATGGCAAGATACACAGGACCTACGTCCAAAATAGCCAGAAAGTTCGGCGAGCCGATCTTTGGCGAAGACAAAGCATTAGAGAAAAGAAATTACCCTCCTGGACATCACGGTCCCAACAAAAGGAGAGGAAAGCAGTCTGAATACGCTATTCAGCTGAAGGAAAAGCAAAAAGCAAAGTACACCTACGGAATCCTGGAGCGTCAGTTCCGCAACCTCTTTGAGCGATCTCAGAGAAGCAAGGGGATTACAGGTGAGATTTTGCTTCAATTGTGTGAGTCTAGACTCGACAATGTCGTGTTCCGATTGGGAATTGCACCTACCAGAAAAGGTGCCCGCCAGCTGGTTTCACACAGACACATTACTGTAAATGGAAGTATTGTCAACATTCCGTCGTACTCGCTTAAGCCAGGAGATGTTATCGGAGTGCGCGAAAAATCGAAGTCGCTGGATGCTATCCAACGATCTTTGTCAGCGAAATCAAATGTTTATGAGTGGTTGGCCTGGAATGAGGAGACCATGGAGGGAAGATTCGTGACCGTTCCGGAAAGAATTCAGATACCAGAAAACATAAACGAGCAGTTCATCGTCGAATTGTACTCTAAATAATCTTAAAGACAGACATAACCTATGGCAATATTAAATTTTCAGAAACCGGATAAAGTTTTAATGATCGAATCCACAGATTTCAGTGGCAGGTTTGAATTTAAACCGCTGGAGCCAGGATATGGTCTTACGATTGGTAATGCACTGAGACGTGTGTTGCTGTCGTCTTTGGACGGTTACGCCATCACTTCCCTGAGGATCGAAGGTGTGGAACACGAGTTCTCCACGATCAAAGGAGTGGTTGAAGATGTTACTGAAATTGTATTGAACCTGAAACAGATCCGGTTCAAGCAGCAGATAGAAGAAACCGACAACGAAACAGTCGTGATTTCGATTACAGGCAAGGAGCAACTCGTAGCCGGAGATTTCCAGAATTTCATCTCAGGTTTCCAGGTGCTGAATCCTGACCTGGTGATTTGTAACATGGAGTCTTCAGTGAAGCTCGACATGGAGATCACCATTGAAAAGGGTAGAGGTTTTGTTCTTGCTGAAGACAACAAGAAGGTGTCGGCGCCACTCGGAACGATTTTTATCGATTCGATATACACGCCAATCAAAAATGTCAAGTACGCTGTTGAGAATTTCCGTGTGGAACAGAAGACAGACTACGAGAAGCTCGTTTTCGACATCGTTACCGATGGATCAATTGCTCCTAAAGAAGCATTGACAGAGGCAGCCAAAATACTGATTCACCACTTCATGCTATTCTCAGATGAGAGAATTACGCTCGAGGCGGATGAGATCGCTCAAACTGAGACTTATGACGAGGAGTCGCTGCACATGAGACAATTGCTCAAAACACGATTGATCGACATGGATCTTTCTGTTCGTGCTTTGAACTGTCTGAAGGCTGCAGAGGTGGATACTTTGGGTGACCTGGTGTCCTTCAATAAGAGCGACCTGATGAAGTTCAGGAATTTCGGTAAGAAATCACTGACCGAATTGGACGAGTTGGTAAACAACAAAGGGCTGACCTTCGGGATGGACCTGGCGAAGTACAAGTTGGACAAAGAGTAATTTGTACCTGATTTAAAGAATTAATAGTCAATTGAAAGATGAGACACGGGAAGAAATTTAATCACTTAAGCAGAAAGACAGCGCATAGAAAGGCGATGTTGGCGAATATGGCGTGCTCCTTAATAGAGCACAAGCGCATCAACACGACCGAGGCTAAGGCCAAAGCGCTAAGACAATACGTAGAGCCCCTGATCACCAAGTCTAAAAACGATACCACGCACAACAGAAGAATTGTATTCAGCAATTTGAGAAACAAATACGCTGTTTCCGAACTGTTCAGAGACGTGGCCGTGAAAGTAGGCGACCGACCAGGAGGATACGTCAGAATAATCAAGCTCGGCAATCGCCAGGGAGACAACGCCGCAATGGCCATGGTTGAATTGGTGGACTACAATGAAGTTTACACGCCGAAAGAGAAGAAAAAGAAATCGACCAGAAGACGTGGTCGCAAATCTGGCTCGAAGGCAGAAGCTCCTGCAGCTGCTCCGGTAGAAGAGGCAGCTCCTTCACCAGCTGAAGATGCGGCTGGAGCAACGGCAGTTGAAGCACCGACAACGGACGGACCAACGGTTGAGGCCCCTGTAAAGGAAGCCCCTGCAAAGGAGGAGCCTAAGGCTGAAGAGCCCAAAGCGGAAGAGCCGAAAGCGGAAGAGACAGAGAAAAAAGACGATGCTGACAAGAAAGATGAAGCATAAAGCGTTTTTTGAAAACTGAAAAGGAAAAAGGATAAGCTAGTCGTTAGCTTATCCTTTTTTTATGAAATAAAATTAACAAAGCAATTAAGAAAGTCTGCTTTTTAGTAGACTTGCATACGAAAATTAAAAACCGCGATAAACGATGAAATACGAAAGCAGAAAAAAAGCCATTCTCTTGCTCAAGGACGGAACCCAGTTCGAAGGAAAATCGATTGGAATTGAAGGAACTGCCGTGGGTGAGATTTGTTTTAACACCGGAACTACCGGTTACCAGGAGATATTTACGGATCCGTCCTATTTTGGACAGCTCATGGTCACGACCAATGCGCATATCGGGAATTACGGAACCACCCCGGATGAGCAAGAATCGGAAGGCATCAAGATCTCAGGCCTAATCTGTCGCAATTTCAGTTTTGACTATTCTCGTCCGAAAGCCGAGGAATCCCTGCTCGAGTATTTCAGGAAACAGAATTTTGTCGCGATCTCCGACGTGGATACCCGGGCCCTGGTTCGATATATCCGGGACAAGGGCGCGATGAACGCCGTTATTTCAACCGAGACCGAAGATTTGGAAGCATTGCAGAGAAAGCTGGACGAGATACCCTCTATGGAAGGACTCGAGCTGGCTTCCAAGGTGTCTACCCGGGAGCCTTACACCGTTGGTGACCCGGATGCTCGCTTCAAGATCGCGGCTCTTGACATCGGGATTAAGAAGAACATCCTGAAGAATCTTGTCAAAAGAGACTGTTTCGTAAAGGTGTTTCCGTACGATGCAACCTTTGAGGAGTTGAGCGCTTTTGAACCGGATGGCTATTTTCTATCCAACGGCCCCGGAGACCCTGTGCCGCTTAAAGAAGCTCAGACATTGGCCAAAGAGATCATCGACAGGGATCTCCCGCTGTTCGGCATTTGTCTTGGACACCAGGTGATAGCCCTCTCACAGGGTGTATCAACTTTCAAGATGTTCAACGGCCACCGGGGGATCAATCACCCTGTGAAAAATCTCCTGACGGGAAAGGGAGAAATCACCTCTCAGAACCACGGATTCGTAGTCGACAGGAAATCGGTTGAGAACCATGGAGGAATCGAGATGACCCACGAGCATCTCAATGACCTCACCCTGGCCGGAATGCGCATCAAAGGGAAAAAGTGTTTCTCGGTTCAGTACCACCCTGAAGCCAGTCCCGGACCTCATGACTCCTCCTACTTATTCGACGAGTTCATCGAGATGATCGAAGCCGCGAAACCAGCTTAAAAGCTGGCCTTGCTTATCGAAATCGATATCGTATTTAATTGGGGTTTTTTAAGGTGAAACCTCGATTATTTCGTAAATTTACATTCATATAAATCAAAGCTAAATTCACAGAAAATGAGCATTATTTTAGACATTCACGCGAGACAGATATTCGATTCACGCGGAAACCCCACTGTTGAGGTTGACGTGATCACGGAGAACGGAGTTCTCGGAAGGGCGGCGGTTCCCTCAGGAGCATCCACCGGGGAACATGAAGCGGTTGAGTTGAGAGACGGAGGAAGCGACTACATGGGAAAAGGAGTCTTGAAAGCGGTTGAGAACGTAAACGAGATTATTTCAAAGGAGATCATCGGATATTCAGTTTTCGAGCAAAACACCATCGACCAGATCATGCTGGAACTCGACGGAACTCCAAATAAAGCAAAATTGGGAGCCAATGCCATCCTGGGAGTGTCTTTGGCCGTGGCAAAAGCAGCAGCCAACGAATTGAACCAGCCACTGTACAGATACGTGGGAGGTGTAAGCGCCAATACGTTGCCGGTGCCAATGATGAACATCGTCAATGGAGGTTCGCACTCTGACGCGCCCATCGCATTCCAGGAGTTCATGGTGATGCCTGTCAAGGCTGAGAATTTCACGCAAGCCATAAAAATGGGAAGTGAGATCTTTCACAACCTCAAGAAATTGTTGCACGACCGCGGTCTGAACACTGCAGTTGGTGACGAAGGGGGATTCGCACCCACTTTTGAGGGCACAGAAGACGCTTTGGACACCATCATGAAAGCCATTGCCCAGGCGGGTTACAAAGGTGGTGAGGACGTGATGCTGGCCCTTGACTGTGCGGCAGCAGAGTTTTACAAGGACGGAAAATACGACTACACCATTTTCGAAGGTGACAAAGGTGTGGTTCGATCAAGCGAAGAGCAGGCAGAGTATGTTGCTGAACTGTCTTCCAAGTATCCGATCATCTCGATAGAAGATGCCATGGACGAAAATGACTGGGATGGCTGGAAATCGCTGACTGATAAAATCGGAGACAAAGTGCAGCTGGTCGGTGATGACCTGTTCGTGACCAACGTGGAAAGACTCTCAAGAGGTATTGAAAACGGAATCGCGAATTCGATCCTGATCAAGGTGAACCAAATCGGTACTCTGACAGAAACCATAGCGGCCGTGAACATGGCTCAAAATGCAGGATATACCTGTGTAATGTCGCACCGCTCGGGGGAGACTGAAGACAACACGATTGCGGATCTCGCCGTTGCCCTGAACACCGGACAGATCAAAACAGGCTCGGCTTCGAGAAGTGACCGGATGGCCAAGTACAATCAATTGCTTCGAATCGAGGAGGAATTGCACAGCACGGCTTACTATCCTCAGGAAAAAGCCTTTAAAGTAGGCTGATCCGTCAGAAAGAAATTAGTGTCGAAGGCCAAACAAAGTTTGGCCTTTTTTTATGTCTGAATTCAGGGTTCGGCGGGAGGTTTTGATGTAACATATATTGCTCATTTTGGTCGGAATTCTGGGCATTATTTCGTATTTTCGTTTCTCGAAACACAAATTGAAAATCTTTAAAATTAAGTTTAGAAATGTCAGAAATAGCCAAGTTAATTGTTCAAGGTAAAGAATACGAATTTCCTGTGGTTATGGGCACTGAAAATGAGGTGGCCATAGAT
>JAUIKV010000290.1 GCA_030430615.1 Bacteroidia bacterium | reverse complement strand
ACGAATCTATCAGCCCGAGTGTAACTTGCCAAAAATAGGCAACTGGTGCCCTCCTACCCTGTTTTTGGATGTTTCCCAATCTCATCGCATTGTACAGGAAGAGATTTTCGGTCCGGTATTGACGATTCAGACCTTCAGAACCATTGATGAAGTGATCGAGAAAGCAAACAATTCTCCCTATGGTCTGTCGGCAGGGGTCTGGACAGACAAGGGCTCAAAGATTTTCCACCTTACCAAGAAATTGAAAGCCGGCGTTGTCTGGGCCAATACCTATAACAAATTTGACGCCACATCCCCATTCGGTGGATACAAGGAAAGTGGTTTCGGCAGAGAAGGTGGATTACACGGTTTGAAACCTTATATCAAATTTGAATGAGATGAGCAGATTGAATGTCAATAAAACCTATAAGCTTTTTATAGGCGGGAAGTTTCCAAGAACTGAATCGGGACGTTACTATGCCTTGAATGACAAAAAGGACAATCTTTTGGCAAATGTGTGTCTTGCCTCCCGGAAAGATTTTAGAAACGCCGTCGTGGCCGCGAGAAAGGCCTTTGAGCCCTGGTCAGGAGCAACCGCTTTGAACAGGGGACAGATTCTTTACAGGCTGGCAGAAATGTTGGAAGGAAGAAAGGAGCAGTTCTCAGCCGAGATCCATGCCATGGGATCCTCAGAGTCAAAAGCCAGGAAAGAGGTGGAAGCCGCCATAGACAGACTGGTCTATTATGCGGGCTGGAGTGACAAATACCAACAGATATTCAGTACCGTGAATCCCGTGGCGACACCTCATTTCAACTTCTCCGTTCCGGAACCCACAGGTGTCGTTGCCATAATCGCGCCCGAAGAACAGGGTCTGCTCGGTTTGATTTCTGCGCTGGCTCCTGTAATTGTCGGCGGTAACACTGCCGTTCTTCTGGCTAGCGAATCACGCCCCCTCTCGTCGATTTCATTTGCCGAAATAGTTCAGACCTCAGACGTTCCTGCCGGAGTGGTCAACATCCTGACAGGGAGTAAAAAAGAGCTTCTGGAACATATGGCTTCCCACATGGATGTCGATGCGATCGTCTATTGTGGGAACGAAGACATGAATCTCGAATTGATCAGGGAACTGGCAAGTGAGAACATGAAACGCACTGTGTTCTTTAGAAAAAAGGATTGGTCTGCCGAAACGGCACAGTCTCCCTATTTCATAGAGAAAACCCAGGAAATCAAAACGACCTGGCACCCGGTAAAAATTTGATTTGAATTGCCAAATGCATTAACCCAATTGTAATTAATGAAAGAACGGAATTATTTTGCGCATGAAACAGCCGTCATAGACGAGAACTCCAATATCGGCCCCGGAACCAAAATTTGGCACTTCAGCCACATCATGTCGGGCTGTACAATTGGCGAAGGCTGCAATATTGGTCAGAATGTCGTTGTGAGTCCGGGCGTGACCCTTGGAAAAAATGTGAAAGTCCAGAACAACGTATCCATCTACACGGGTGTGAACTGTGAAGATGATGTCTTTCTGGGCCCCTCAATGGTATTTACAAACGTAATCAATCCTCGAAGTGCAGTCAATCGCAGAAACGAATACATGGAGACAACAGTGCGAAAAGGAGCCAGCATCGGGGCTAATGCGACAATTGTCTGTGGAAATGACATTGGTGCTTATTCCTTTATCGGAGCTGGTGCCGTCGTGGTCAAGGAGGTCAAACCTTACGCACTTGTTGTCGGAAATCCTTCCCGTCAGATCGGATGGATCAGCGAATTCGGACACAGGCTGACATTCGATGAAAAAGGGATAGCTGTTTGCCCTGAAAGCGGGGAAAAATATGAGCTAAAAAATAATCGTGTTAATAAAATAACATAGATTTGTAGCTTTGTCAAAGGATACCAAGGAAATCCGTTGACTCCAAAATAATTCCTATGCTGAAGAAAGTATTACTGACTGTTATTTTTCTTGCTTTTTGCGTGCCAATCAACGCCCAGATCGAAAAGCCTCCGGTTTATCCAGGTTGCGAATCGGAGTCCCTGGAAAACATAGAAGCTTGTTTCAATACATATGTAAGAAAAGACATTCTTGATGAATTTGAAGTTCCTCCGGTCGTAGAAAACGAAAACTATAAGGGTAAGGTGAAAGTGGTTTTCCTTGTGACCAAAGAAGGAAAGTTCGAGGTGCTCCATGTTAATTCGATGTATCCGGAACTGGAAACAGAGGTCAAAAGGGTATTTGGGACGCTTCCCGTGATCCAGCCCGCTACCTTCAATGGTCGAGCCATCGATCAGCGATTTCAGATTCCGATCAGCATGCCTTTGGCAGACAATTATATAGTTCAGAATGATTCGATCAGTACAGTCGAAGAACAAGAGAAAGTGGCCATAGAAGAAAAGATTCTCGACAATGAGAACACCTTGTTCCCGGAGTTTCAGAGTGAGCTCAGCATACCATTTGTTCACCAGGAATACGATGACATCATTTATCACCTGAACCAGGGTGAAAACACCCATACCGCGGTCAAGCCTTATTTGTACAATGAAGTGCGACCATATATAGACCTTGAGAAGAAACGCCAAGGAATTCTGAAGGAAAAAGAATCCTGGGGAGGCAGAAAACTTTGGAACGAGCACCTGGCACTCGTCAAAGGCAAAAATTTCTGGTTTACCCTCAACCCGGTCTTTGACCTGCAGGTCGGTAAAGACAATTCCGATGTGGATTATACCTACAACAATACCCGGGGCCTGCAGATTCAGGGTTCTCTTGGGAAAAAATTCGCCTTTTCAACCTCCTTTTACGAAAGCCAGGGACGATTTGCCCGGTACATCAATGAAGACACCCGGCGTCTCAATCCTATCATCGGAGCCAGCG
>JAUIKV010000034.1 GCA_030430615.1 Bacteroidia bacterium | reverse complement strand
GGAAAGGTCATCGATATCCCAATGATGGCAATCGACATCCTGCCCACAGTGGCCCACGTAACCGGTGCCGATTTGCCGCAACGCAAAATTGATGGTAAGAACGTGTGGGATATCTGGACAGGGGAAACTAAGGCTTCTCCTCAACAAGCCTATTTCTTTTACTATCGTGAAAACGAGCTTCAAGGAGTACGCTATGGAAAATGGAAGCTATACTTCCCCCACACTTACCGTACATTGAACGGAAGAGAAGGAGGCAGAAACGGACGGCCTGTCGATTACGAATACAATACGATTGACCGTATAGAGCTTTACGACCTGTCAAAAGATGTTGGCGAAACAACAGATGTGGCCTTAAAACATCCCGATGTCGTAGCCCAAATCCAGGCCCTGGCAGACAACATGCGTGAGGATCTTGGTGACGCTTTGAAAAATAAAACAGGAACAGGAACCCGACTGCCTGGATCCGTTTCCGAAATTCCAAAATAATGTTCAATGCAAGGTAAAATTCGATATGATTTTTCGGCAAAGATTTGGAAGCACAGCTCCGCTGGGAGCTGGTTTTTTGTTTCTCTTCCTCAAGACTTGTCGAGCGAGATCCGAAAAAATCTAAAATGGCAAGAAGAAGGTTGGGGAAGAATGAAGGCCTCAGCTCGTATCAGCGAAATAGAATGGAATACAGCCATTTGGTTCGATAAAAAACGAGATACCTACCTACTTCCTCTTAAAGCAGAAATAAGGCAAAAAGCTAAACTCAAAGCCGGGGATGACATACAATTAATTTTATGGATCTGACCGACTCGAATACTAGGTAAAACCTTGTTTTCTTCGTATCTTCAATGTGCGGATTCTAAAAATTTTATCTTTTCGGATTCTATGAAGAATGTTCTCATTTGCGGTGCGGGAATGTCGGCTACAGACCTGATTTCTTATATGCTCCGACATGCTGAAAAATACGACTGGTTCGTGACTGTGGGAGACATCGTTGTGGATACAGCAAAAAGAAAGATCGGAGGACATCCCCGGGGCAAAGCCGTGTATTTCGATTGCTACGATCCCCAGATCATGGAAAGATACATCAAGGATGCCGATATCGTCATTTCATTATTGCCCCCGGGAATGCACGCCGCGGCAGCTAAAATTGCCCTTCAGCACGGGGCTCATGTGGTCACAGCTTCTTATGCGAGCCGCGAGATGATCGATATGCATGAGCCAGCGGAAAAAAAGGGACTCACATTTTTGAATGAGTTGGGTGCCGACCCGGGCATCGATCACATGAGTGGCATGCGATCCATCGATTTCATCCGGAAAAAGGGAGGCGAGCTGACTTCATTTGAATCCTACTGTGGAAGCCTTGTCGCCCCTGAAAGCAACGACAACCCCTGGGGTTACAAATTCACATGGAGTCCGATGAACGTTATCCTTGCCGGAAGTACGGGCGCCTGTTATTATTATCAAGGAAGCCTTCGATGTTTGCCTTATAACCGTTTGTTTGAAAACGCTAAAAAAATCGAAATTCCGGGATTCCGGGAATTCGAGGCCTATGAGAACCGGGATTCTGTCACCTTCAGGCACAAATACGGTTTGGATGAAATTCCGACCTTCATCCGGGCCACGCTGCGCTATCCGGGTTTCTGTGAGGCCTGGAACCTTCTGGTCAAACTGGGATTGACAGCCGATAATTATCCCATCGAAGGTAGTGAAAACATGACCTATCGTGAATGGGTATCTTCCTATCTGCCTCAGTCCGATGCAAAGCTGGAAGACTCGCTGGCCGATCAGCTGGGAATCGAAAGAGGCGGAACACTTCATCAAAAATTGCTCTGGACGGATCTTCTATCTAATCGCCCGATCAAACGTGTCAGTGGCACACCCGCTGAGATCCTTCTGGACCTGCTGCTTGACAAGTTGAAGTTCAAAGACGGCGACACCGATATGCTGGTATTCTACGAAAGAATTCAATACCGGCTGAATGGAAGATTGCATGAGCACGTTTCCCACCTGGTGACGAAGGGGCTCGATCATGATCACACCGCAATCTCACGGACGGTAGGCCTGCCAGCAGCCATTGGCGCCAAATTGGTCCTAAACGGCCAGATAAAAACTCGTGGTGTATTGTATCCATGGACTCGGGAGGTCTACGAACCCATTCTCAACGAGCTCGCTGATCTTGGCATTGCCTACAGCTCGACCGACAAAAGGTTCTAAAGAACGTGAATTGACTCGTTTCGTCATAAACCTCTTATTTGAGAATCCTCTTTCTTTCATATTGAGCAGAAGGTTGTATTTTTGATTTTTCAAAAAATACCCGTTTACCTATCAAAATTAAGCACAATGAATAAAGAAATGCTCGACCGGAAAGGTCTTGAGAAGATCAAAATCGATCTTGACTATATGATATCCCTGTTCAAGGAAATGCTCGTTTCCATTGGGGAGCAGGAACTGGCAGAAGGACTGTTCATGGACCGCATGACGGTTTCAAAGGAAAAGGATCCTTCCAATGAAAAATTGGTCCAGGCGATCGGAATTTGTTTCGAGTTGCTCAATCTCGTCGAGGAGAATGCAGCCACCCAATACAGACGTGAGGCGGAGACGCAGTTCGGGATTGCCTCCACAAGAGGATCCTGGGGAGAAACCCTTCATCAATGGAAAGAAGAAGGTGTAGACCCAAAAGAAATAGTCAGGAAACTAAAAGAAACTAGGGTTGTTCCCGTTTTGACCGCCCACCCTACTGAAGCGAAACGTCTCACTGTGCTGGACATTCACAGGGAACTCTATTTGTTGCTGGTCAAGAGGGAAAACCCAAAATGGTCAGCCGCCGAGCAAGCCAGCTTGAAACAAGAAATCATCAGTTTGATGGAACGCTGGTGGAGAACGGGCGAGATTTACCTGGAGAAGCCTCGTTTGGAAGACGAGCGCAACAACCTGATGCATTATTTCGTCAATGTCTTTCCGGAGGCCGTGCGACTCACTGATCAGCGTCTGCTCGATGCGTGGCAGGAAGTAGGCTTCGATGCAGACTTGTTGGAATGGCCCGAGCAATTCCCGCTGATCCAATTCGGCAGCTGGGTTGGAGGAGATCGTGACGGACATCCTTTCGTAACACCAAAATTCACGGCTTCCACCCTCAGGCTGCACAGATCATCTGTATTGAAAACTATTCGCGGACAACTCGTGGATCTGGCGGCTAAATTGAGCTTTTCGAGCTACCGGGTCTCTATCCCACAGTCTTTTTTAAATGAGATCGAAGCTTTGGCCGAGACATTGGGAAAAAAAGGGCAGGCTGCCCTGGACCGGAACCCATCGGAGCCCCTGCGCCAATTCCTGAATTTGCAGTTGCTGCGTTTAGACCACACCATAGCTGATGATCACTCATTGGGAGAACAAGGGTACTTCAGAACCGCCAATGAACTATCTGCAGAGCTTAAAAAATTAAGACAGCTCCTGATTGAACTGGGAGCCCACAGAATTGCTAAGCAATGGTTGTTCCCTGTTGAGAGAGCGATTCTGTGTTTCGGCTTTCATTTGGCTAAGCTCGACATTCGTCAAAATAGTGAATACCATGAAAAAGCGATTACTCAGATACTCGAAGCTTCGGCCTACCCCAAAACCAACTATGCAGATTGGAGCGAGAAGGAGCGAATGGAATTTCTAAATAGCGAGCTGAAGAGCAATCGTCCGTTTCTGGTGGCTGGAACTTCCTGTGGTGCCGAGGCGGACAACGTGCTGGGCTATTTGCATGAGGTCAAGCTCTATGTGGATCAGTATGGAACTGATGGCATCGGCTCCGTGATCGTGAGCATGACCCGGAGCGTGAGCGATCTAATGCTCGTATTTCTCTTCCTGAGGGAAGTCGGTTTGCAAAATGCAGGACTTCCGGTAGTGCCTCTTTTGGAAACTATTGATGACCTGGTTGCCGGGCCAGAAATCCTCAAAGGCTTTTTGCGACATCCTGTTCTGCTTAAACAACGTCAAGCGAATCCCGGGTTTACCCAGGAGATCATGCTCGGATACAGCGACAGCAACAAAGACGGGGGTATATTTACCAGCCGCTGGAACATCTACAAGGCTGAGGAAAACCTCACTGCTATTGCAGAAGAACTGGGAGTGAAAGTATGCTTCTTCCACGGTCGGGGAGGCACAATCAGTCGTGGTGGAGGAAAGATCCATCGGTTTTTGGACAGCATGCCACCCGGCTCGATGAGCGGACAGATCAAAATGACTGTTCAGGGGGAGACCATAGCAAACCAGTTCGCCAACAAACTCACCGCGACTTACAACCTGGAGATGTTCACCGCCGGAACCGCAAGACAGGCAATGATCAAAGCTGGTGAAGGAAAGACTGAAGTGCCGTACGAGATCATGGATGAGCTCGTGGATATGGCCAAAGGCACCTACAGAACCCTGCTCGACCATGAGAATTTCATAGAGTTCTATGGAGGGGCCACACCCATAGACGTGTTGGAGCAGAGCAAAATCGGTTCCAGGCCTGCTCGTCGAACCGGTCAGCGCACTTTGAACGATCTGCGCTCCATCCCCTGGGTCTTCAGCTGGAACCAGTCGCGATTCAATCTGAGCGGATGGTTCGGGATGGGAACCGCTCTCGGCGAATTCAAGAAGAAACACCCGGCTGATTTTGAAAAACTAAAAGTGCTGGCACATGACTGGCCGTTTTTGAAATACAGCCTCATTCAAATTGAATCAAACCTGTTGAATTCTGATACAGAGATCATGAAGGCCTTTGCCAATCTGGTTGAGAATTCTGAAGTTCAAAAAGAGCTGATGAATTTGATCCTAAATGATTACCAGGCCTGCCTTGACAATATAGAAGAATTGATGGAAGGAACTGTCGAGCAGCGAAGAATATCCAAATTGGAAAACAACAAGCTGAGGCATGAAGCTTTGAGGGTATTGCACGAAATACAGATCAATTACCTCTCCTCATGGCGCGCGCTCAGGGAGCAGAACAAAGAGCTCAGTGATGAATATCTCTTGCAGCTTTTACTGCTTGTAAACGTCCTGTCGGGAGGGTTGAAAAGCACGGGATAAATTGACTTTTAAATCAAATCTCGTTATTTGCTTTGGGACAAATCTCTCTTATTAAGCACGACTGCCACAATGAAGGATGACTTTGAGATAACAGGATGCTTTTATCAGATCGCAGGATTCAACTGTAGGAAATATTTAGACATCAGGCGAAAAGGCACTTGCCTGGAAAACCCGGATTTGCTCGCGGTTATGATGAATCCCGGGAGCTCCAGACCCGTCGGTGGAATTTATGGAAAAGGCCATGCAACAGAAGCTAGTTCGGATCGAACGCAGGAACAGATAATGCGCGTAATGAACAATTGTGATTTGGACTATGGCCGAATTATCAATCTATCGGACATCCAGCAAACAAAAAGCAGTGAATTGCACAAAATACTGAGAAGGCCAAAAATGAAAAAAGTTGCCCACTCGATTTTTGATCCAAGGAGGCAGGCAGAGTTCGATGCGCTGTTTCCGGATAATACGGTGACTATTTTGGCCTGGGGAGTTCACGATGCCCTAATCAGCCTGACTCGAATGGCCATTGAAAAAATTGGAAATGAGAATGCTGTCGGTCTGAAAAAAAATAACTCGGAACTCGGGTACTACCATCCACTGCCTCCCAGCTATTACAAGCAACAGGAATGGGTGAGCCAGATGACGGAACTACTGAAAAAAAGCAATCAATTACAAAACATGCAAAAATGAAAACACGAGTATTTTTTATCATTTGGAGCCTGCTGCTTCTTGGCTGTTCCAAAAGTGAAGTTGACCCCGCACTGAATTCAATCGTCTATTTCAATGGAGACATTCTGACAATGAATGGAGATTCTCCGAATTACGCAGAGGCATTAGTGGTACAGGAAGGTCGAATCGCCTTTGTAGGAAACAAGGAAGAAGCTTTGAATATCCATCCGAAAGCGGATCCTTACGATCTGAAGGGTAGCACCTTGATGCCTGGATTCATAGACGGTCATGCACATTTTGCCAATTTCTCGATTCAATCGATCGGAGCTCAAATCTTGCCTCCACCCGACGCTGGTGCCACAGACATTCCGACCCTGATAAAAATTCTCAAAGAATGGAACACTCCCGAGAACAGATCTCTTACCGGATGGATTTTTGGAATGGGGTTTGACGATTCGGTTCTCAAAGAAAAACGATTCCCAACCAAACACGACCTGGATCTTGTTAGCACAGAGTTTCCAATCCTGATTATCCATATTTCAGGTCATTTTGCAGTCGTCAATTCCAAAGGACTTGAAGATCTGGGAATTGATGCTTCAACTGAAGACCCTGAGGGAGGGATTATTCGAAGAGAGAACGGAAATGAGCCCAATGGAGTTCTCGAGGAACTGGCGGCCATACCCTATATGCTGAAGGTATTGAATCCAAGTTCAAAAGAAGCTGCCGACGCTTTTTTTGAATCCGGACAGAATATGGCATTGTCCTATGGATATACAACTGCCCAGGAAGGCCGGGCTATGCAGAATCACGAAATGTTGGCTGAAGCAGCCGAAAACAACCAGCTGAAGCTCGACGTTGTCAGTTACATCGACTATCTATTCGTTGACAAATACATGGATTCCAAGTGGAATAGCCGATCATACGACAATCACTACAGAATTGGAGGCATGAAACTTACACTGGACGGGAGTCCTCAGGGCAGAACAGCCTGGCGTACAATACCCTACCTCCTGCCGCCTGATGGTGCCGAAAAGGGATACAAGGGATATCCTGCGATCCCCAATGACAGCGTTGTCAGTGCGATCTACGAAAAAGGGCTTCGGAACAATTGGCAGACTTTGACTCATGTGAATGGCGATGCCGCAGTTGATCAGATGATCCGAACGCTTGGGCCATTGACAAGAAAATATGGAATTGCAGACCGGAGAAATGTACTCATACACGGGCAATACATTCGGGAAGATCAACTTGACTCGATTAAGGGTCTTGATGTCATTGCTTCGCTCTTTCCATTACACACTTTTTATTGGGGAGACTGGCACAAAGAGATTATCGGAGACAGTCTGGGAAACAAAATCAGTCCGACCCGAACGGCCTTGAACAAAGGCTTAAAACTCACGATTCACACCGATGCACCCGTGGCGCTGCCCAACTTGATGCGCATGGTTGGCATCTCTGTTGAGCGAAAATCCAGATCAGGTCAGGTCATAGGCCCTGGGGAAAGACTTACTCCCTATGAGGCGCTTCAGGCCATTACTCTTTGGTCTGCCTATCAGCATTTTGAAGAAGATTCCAAAGGAACCCTTGAGGAAGGAAAATTAGCTGATATGGTCATTTTAGATAAAAATCCGGTGAAAGTGGAACCCGAGGAGATCGAGAATATTCAAGTCTTGCAAACGATCAAGGAAGGAGAAATCGTGTTTAAACGGGAATAAATGAAATTCTTCTCTATCTTGGTGGAGGACTATTTTATGAATACCCGAATGAGCCTGAAGCCAATGGCAAAGAGAAGGTGACAATTTCAAACAAGGGCTCAAAGGTCAACGGCAATGACCTGACCTCTGCAAAAAGTCTGGATAAAGGTGAAACTCAATTTACAACTGAGTCCCAGGGAAAAAGCTATAATAAAAAGGCTTTGATTCGAAATATTTATGTCGTTGGAAAGGAGTGCTTCAGTATCCGCAAGAAGGTAAAGTTTGAAGGATTGAAAGAATGACTCAAGCGAAATAAATGAAGTTTTAAAAGAAATAAGCAATAGTTTCATACCTTTTCGAGATGGAAAATAGCATTTTAAAAGTAGCTGCGGCACAGCTTTCTCCTGTTTTCATGGACAAAGAAAAAACCGTTGACAAAGCCTGCCGGGCAATATCCGAGGCAGGTCGAGAAGGTGCAAAACTGGTGGTTTTCCCTGAAGCATTCATTTCAGGATACCCGGACTGGGTTTGGCTGATTCCCAACAGCAAAGGAGCGGAGTTGAACGATCTTTATCTGAAGTTAGTCCAAAATTCGGTTTCAGTGCCGGATGAAGCCACTAAAAATCTTTGCAATGCTGCGAAGGAGGCTGGAATAAACGTGGTTATGGGCATGCATGAGAGAAACTCGGAGAACAGTAATTCGAGTTTATACAACAGCCTGCTCTTTATAAACGATCAGGGAAGCATAATAGGGAAGCACCGAAAACTGATTCCCACAGGTGGTGAACGACTCATTTGGTCACGTGGAGACGGCAACACGCTGGCTTCATATGACACAAGTGCTGGCAAATTAGCCGGGTTGATCTGTTGGGAAAATCTTATGCCGCTAGCGAGAAATGCAATCTATGAATTTGGAACTGAGATCCTTGCGGCACCTACATGGGATAAAAGCCCGAACTGGATTCAATCCATGCAACATATCGCTCGAGAAGGAGGGCTATTTGTCATTAGTGCGTGTATGGCTCTAAAAATTGACGACATTCCTGACAATCTGGGATTCAAGCACCTTTACCCTGAAGGAAGGGAATGGATCAATGTTGGAAGCAGTGCGATCATTGGACCCACTGGAAAAATAGTGGCCGGCCCTATTGAGGCTGAAGAAAAGATTATTTATGCAGATATTGATCTTCAGGACATAATAAAAGCCAAACGCATGTTCGATGTGGCGGGGCATTATGCGAGACCCGATGTTTTTCATTTCGAAGTCAGAAAATCGAATTAGGTTGCTATTAATGCGTTTGATTGATTCGGCAAATCCCTGTAACACTATCTTTGAATTGGGGTTCTGAATCCCTATTTTTGTTGGGCCTGTGTTCGGGAAATGGCCCTGTGTTGGGGAAACTAATTTATAGCCAAGCACCAAAATTGATGGTCAAAGTATCGAAGGAATACGATTATATCATTGCCGGCTCCGGTTGTGCGGGACTTAGCCTTTTACACGGCATGCTCTCGGACCCGCTCCTTAGGAAGAAAAAGTTACTGATCATTGATAAAGAGAAAAAGGAGAAAAACGACCGAACCTGGTGCTATTGGGAAAAAGAGAAAGGGCCTTTCGAATCAATAGTCCATCACGAATGGAAAACGCTTGAATTCCTCACTCCGGATTACACGAGGAGATTTGACCTTGAGCCTTACAGCTATAAGATGATACGAGGTATCGACTTCTACATGTATGTCATGGGTTTAGCAAGTTCATATGACAATGTGGATTTCAAATACGATGCCATTGAAAAAATAGATGCAGATACCGATAAAGCGCTGGTAAAAACAACTTCGGGAACTTATTCAGCGCCGTTTGTCTTCAATTCCACCTCGTTGTTCCATCCGGAGATGAACCCTGAGAACTCACTGCTGCAGCATTTTGAAGGATGGGTAATCCGAACAGACCAGCCTGTGTTCGATGAGAAAGTGGGAACCCTCATGGACTTCAGACCCAATCAGAAGCATGGGACTACCTTCATGTACGTTCTGCCGACAAGTTCCAATGAGGCCTTGATAGAGTATACTCTTTTTACCGAGAAAATCCTGGAAAAAGAGGAGTATAAGGCTGCACTGAAAGAGTATATCCGGGACTGCCTCAATTTGGATTCCTATGAGATTCTTCACACCGAATTCGGAATCATTCCCATGTCATTGGCCCGATTCGAAAGCTCACCCAGCGGATCCGAAAGAATTGTCAACATCGGAACAGCGGGAGGATTCACCAAAGCCAGCAGCGGATACACGTTTCAATTCATTCAAAAAAACATCGAATCCATTCTGGAGGCATTGAAAAAAGGAAAATCCCCAAATATGAGCACACCATTTCGTGAGCAGGTCTACCAGTGGTACGACCGGACTCTGCTCGATGTGCTGATCTCAAACAAAATGGAAGGAAGAGAAGTATTTGCAAAGATATTCAGGAAGCGATCTCCCAGGAGCATTTTGGCTTTCCTGGGCAATGAAAGCTCTGCCTGGGACGACTTGCAGATCATGAGCAGCCTGCCTGTTCTTCCCTTCCTGACTTCAGGCGTTAAACAACTTATCAAAAGATAATTTATGGATTACTACACTATCGCTTCAATTCTTGTGGTGCTCTCAGCACTTTTCGGATACATCAATGTGCGATTTTTAAAACTGCCCATAACCATAGGTCTGATGATCATTACCATCGTTTTTACCGTGGTGGTGCTCATCATCGGCCAGTACAATGACACTTTGCTCCTTCGAGAGAAGGCATTGATCATGGGAATTGACTTTGAGACGGTACTGCTCGACATCATGCTTAGCTTCTTGCTTTTTGCCGGGGCGCTTCATACGAACTTTGCCCAGCTGAGGGTCCAAAGAGGCCCCATCCTCGCCTTTGCCACATTTGGCGTTCTCGTTTCCACCTTTCTTGTGGGAACTGCTATGTATTACCTGCTGCCTGCCATTGGTTTCGAGGTGACTTATATCAACTGTCTGCTTTTTGGGGCGCTGATCTCACCTACTGACCCAATTGCCGTGCTAGGGATACTCAAAAAAGCGGGGGCTCCCAAAAAACTGGAAACCAAAATCGTCGGGGAATCCCTGTTCAATGACGGGGTAGGTGTCGTTGTGTTTCTGACCATATTCGCCATTGCCAAGAATCCGAAAGCCAAGATAGAATTCTCTGATATAGCCACCCTGTTCGGACAGGAAGTAATCGGGGGTGTGGCTCTCGGTTTGCTCCTGGGCTATGTCACCTACCAGCTCATGAAATCCATCGACAACTACGAGATTGAGGTGATCCTTACTCTTGCAGCCGTTATGGGTGGAACCCTGGTGGCAGACCGATTGCACTTATCAGCCCCACTGGCGATGGTCACGGCCGGATTGATTGTTGGAAATGACACCGTCAGAAAAGGTGCCATGTCGGAAGTGACCGAAAGCTACGTCGATAAATTCTGGGAGCTCTTGGACGTCCTGCTCAACACCTTGCTCTTTGTCATGATCGGCATGGAAATGCTGGTACTTACTCTTGAAAAGAACTACCTCTACGCGGGTCTATTGGCAATTCCTGTGCTGCTCATGTGCAGGTACTTGTCCTTGTGGCTTCCCATCCGGATTTTTGCGAAGCGTCTCGATTTTGTACCGAGAACCAATTTGATCATGACCTGGGGCGGGCTAAGGGGAGGTATTTCCATAGCTTTGGCTCTGAGCCTTACCGCTGAAATGCATCGTGAGCTCTTTCTGGTCATAACCTACGTTGTTGTGGTGGTTTCGATCGTGGTCCAGGGTCTGACTGTTGAGCCCGTAATCAAAAAACTGACCCAGGTTCAAACTGGCTAAACACTGTATATGAAATACAATACCTATTTGCATAGCACTCCCCGTGTTTCTGAAATTGGTTTTGGAGCCTGGCAGCTTGGATCCCATACCATCGCCAGGAGCTTATCAGAAAAAGAAGCGCTGACTATGGTTCACAAAGCTCTGGAGTGGGGTGTCAATTTTTTTGACACGGCGCCCAATTACGGGCTGGGCACAAGTGAATCAAGACTGGGCGAGGCCCTCAAGGATTTTGACCGAAGCAAAATCGTCATCAACACGAAATTTGGCCATACGGTATCCGGTGGAAGGAATTACAGTGCCAGCTACATTCGTGAATCCCTGGAGGGCAGTCTTCGGCGTCTGAAAATGGAATATGTCGACTCCCTGATCATACACAATCCTCCGTTCGAAATTCTGGATGGCAACAAAAATGACCACTACCAGGAACTGGAGCGCCTGAAAGATGAAGGGAAAATATTGGGATATGGTGCCTCTGTAGATACCTTCGACGAGATGAAGGTTCTCATGGAGACAACCCGCAGCGAAGTTATCGAGACATTCTTCAATATTCTCCACCAGGATACGGCCCGGGCTTTTGACATGGCCAGGCAGAAGAATGTGAGTCTCATTGGAAAAATTCCACTGGATTCGGGTTGGCTTTCAGGGAAATACAGTGCTGAAACCACATTTTCGGACATCCGGAACCGTTGGTCCAAAGATGACATCCAAACCCGAGCCAACCTCGTAAATCGGATCAAGGAAATATCCAATCATGACCATGAATTGGGTCAGATGGCACTGGCATTTTGTCTGTCTTATGAGGCTATTACTACTGTCATTCCGGGAAACTCGAGCCTCTCACAGCTCGAAAATAACGTCAATGCCAGCAACGTGACCATATCGAATGAATTGAGAGCCAGATTGGAAAAATTCTACCTTGAGGAGGTCAAGCATCTCAACCTCCCGTGGTAACTGATAATAAAACGAAGTGCCGCACCTGCTGAAAAATAAAGATTTGATCCTTCAGGTAGATCTTCCGGAAGAAGGCTACACATTTTCTCGCTTTGACTGGACGGGCAAAATCAGCAAAGTCACTTATAAAAATGTTGATATCTCAGGTCGTGAAAAACCCGATGGCAGGGATCAGGATTTGTTCGGCCGTGGGTTCTATAACGAATTTGGAATAGATACGGCGCTTGGGTTTGAGGAAACCGAAAAGGGCGACTGGTTCCATAAAATCGGGATTGGACTCTTAAAAAAGGACAGCTCAGAATACATGTTTCACAAAATGTATCAGATCAGACCAGCCCATTTCAAATCGAAGGGGGATTCTGGGAAGATCGTGATGACCTGCACATCGGAAGCAGTCAACGGGTATTCCTATGTGCTGGAAAAGGAGATTCGACTTGAAGAAAGCGGGTTCAGCATAAACTACAAATTGCGAAATACGGGAGAGAAGAAGATCAGCACCCAGGAGTACGTCCATAATTTCCTGGCGATTGATAAAAACCTGATAGGGCCCGAATATGTTCTGCGCTTTCCTTTTGAGATCAAACCCCAAAAATTTGGAGAAACGGTCAACTCTGAAGGCCTTGTCGAAATTGGTTCGGAATCTGTCAAGTTCAGCGACATACCTAACGAGCAATTCTTCTTCAGCAATTTGTCAGGAGATGAAAAAGTGATGGCCAGTTGGGAACTGATTCACCTAAAGAGTAAAGTGGGTATTCGTGAAACAGGCAGCTTTGATACTCAAAAGATCAACCTCTGGGGGTGGAGACACGTAATTAGCCCGGAATTGTTCGTCAACATCAACATAAACCCCGGGCAATCCAATGAATGGTCAAGGAACTATGAAATATTCTCAATTGTTGGGTAACCACAAAGCCTTTGAAACAGAAAGACTGCTCCTGAGGCCCACTGGAATTGAGGATTCCGGGCTGATTTTGGAATTGCTCAATATGCCAAAGTGGTTGAGATTCATCGGAGATCGGAATGTAAAGACCCTGGAGGAGGCCCATGCTTACATTGAAAGCCGAATGCTTCCCCAGCTTGAACGCCTGGGATATGGAAATTATACCCTGGTAAAAAAGTCAGATGGCACGCTGCTTGGAACCTGTGGACTCTACGATCGTGAAGGCCTGGAGGGGATCGACATCGGATTTGCCTTGCTCCCCGAATTCGAAGGCGAGGGTTATGGTTTTGAAGCTGCCTACCGAATAAAAGCAGCAGCCTTTGAGGATTTCGGTATCAATGAGTTGCAGGGCATCACCTCAAAGGAGAACATCGCCTCGCAAAAACTTTTGAAAAAATTAGGGTTCCGCCTAATAGGAACCACAAGACTCCCAAATGAAAAAGAAGACCTATTTTTATTCAAAACCAAAATTTAGAAACTATGAAAACAGCCAAATACCCCCGCTCATTCTCGCATATAGGAATTACTGTGCCGGACATCAAAAAGGCCGTTGATTTCTACCAGGAGGTCATGGGCTGGTATGTCATCATGCCCCCATCAACCGTCAAGAAAGAGCGGGAAACGGCCATCGGACAAATGTGCATCGATGTGTTCGGCGAGAATTGGGAATTCTTTGAAATCGCTCATTTATCAACTTCAGACGGCATCGGGATCGAATTGTTCTCATTCCCTCAGGGCATCAAAGAGGCTCCGGCATTCAACCCTTTCAACACGGGCCTCTTCCACTTCTGCGTTCAGGATCCGGAGATTGAGCAGCTAACGGAGAAAATCGTCGCGCGTGGCGGCAAGCAAAGGATGCCAATCCGTGAGTATTACCCGGGTGAAAAACCGTATAAAATGGTTTATGTTGAGGATCCTTTTGGCATAGTCTTCGAAATCTACTCCCACAGCTATGAATTGACCTACTCTTCCGGGGCGTATCAGGAATCGAAATGATTGCTAATTGCAAATCAAGTGTCATATTTCAAGATTAGAAGGTTTTGACGCAATTTCTTATATTGACACTGTCAAATCCAGCCAGCAATCGAAAATGACATCTTTAAACACCTGCCTCACTTTTTATGGAGGCTTTGAAAAAGCTTTTCAACTCTACAAATCCGTTTTTGACATTCAAGATGCGTTCAAAACTTTGTGGCTGGTCTCTTTCAACGGATTTTAAAATATATAGATATGTATACTGGTAGAATTTATCGATTTGTGGATATGGCTAGATGGACCCGTTTTGAAACCCTGGGGTTCCTGCTCATCATACTCGTCTGGATTTCGGCCTATTATTTTCTGGATTTGGATTGGCTTCGAATACCCTGGACTCCCATGGCTTTGATTGGTACGGCGGTGGCTTTTGTGATTGGATTTCAGAATAACGCAGTTTACGGAAGGATCTGGGAAGCCAGAAAGATATGGGGTGGCATTGTAAACACCTCGCGTACTTTCGGAGTGTTCGTCCAGGATATGGTCTCAGGAGAGGATTCTGAACGGGAAGTGAGAATTTTGACCTACAGACATATTGCCTGGATGACAGCATTACGTCACGCCATGCGCAGCAAAAAGCTTTGGGAGACCACCTCGAGCAGCAAAACCAACCAGGAATGGGGCATACGACCACCCGAGAGCAAGAGTAAAGTGTTCGACGACCTCAAGCCTTATCTGAGCTCAGAGGACTTGGAATATGTCAAAGACAAAGACAACTATCAAACTGCTCTGCTGTATTTGCAATCCCACCATCTGAAGAAACTCAAGAAACAAAATCAAATTTGGGAATTCTCCTTCCTTGAGCTCGAAGCATTGATCCAGGAGCTTTTCACCCTTCAGGGTCAAACCGAGCGTATCAAGAACTTCCCCTACCCGAGACAATATGCGACTCTGAATCACTATTTCATGTGGCTCCTTCTGTTGCTTCTCCCATTGGCCCTAGTTCCGCAGTTTATGGATCTGGGCAACGACATAGCAGAAACCCATCCGTTCCTGAGCCAGCTTTTCATCTGGTTCACTGCTCCCATTTATGTCGCGGTGGCATGGATGTTCCATACCATGGAAAGAATTGGCAGGACGGGTGAAAACCCCTTCGAGGGCACTTCTAACGACGTTCCCATCTCAACCATTGCCAGAGGTATAGAGATCGACCTCAGACAGAATTTAGGCGAGGATCGTAACCAGATACCGAAGCAGTTTGAGGCTGAGCTCGGTGTTCAATTCTAATCGGAATTGAACTTGAAACAAAAGTGTTGAAGCCTTGACATCTTTGACGTCGGTCGAGAACCCGAAAAAAATGATTTTGAAAAAATTATTATCTTAGAGTTTAATAATGTACTGAATATCAAATAAACAGACCATGAAAATCTATCAAAAACTTTCAAAGGGCGCATCGTATGCTGCCGTCATTCTATTCGTTATCATCACTTCATCCCTATTTGAG
>JAUIKV010000033.1 GCA_030430615.1 Bacteroidia bacterium | reverse complement strand
TAGTAATACATCCGTGATCGTCGAAGAGCTTCCTGTAACCATGTTGATCACGCCATCCGGCAGACCGGCTGCTTTGAACAGCTCCATGATTACATGTGCCGAATACACCTGGGAGCGCGCGGGCTTCCAAATCACGACATTACCCATCATGGCTGGTGAGGCGGGCAGGTTTCCTGCTATGGCCGTGAAGTTAAATGGGGTGATCGCATAGACGAATCCTTCAAGAGGTCTGTATTGCATGCGGTTCCACATGCCTGCAGAGGATTCAGGTTGATTGGTATAGATATCTGTCATGAATTCCACATTGAATCGCAAAAAATCGATCAGCTCACAAGCCGAATCGATTTCAGCCTGCATCACGTTTTTGGATTGAGCGATCATCGTGGCGGCATTCATTCTGTATCTGAATGGCCCGGCCAGAAGATCGGCTGCTTTCAAGAAGATGGCCGCCCTGTCTTCCCAACTGGTCTTTGCCCATTTCACGCGCGCTTCAGCCGCTTTCTCAACGGCGAGCTCGATGTGCACTTTTTCCGCTTTGTGGTATTTTCCCACCGTGTGTTTATGGTCATGAGGCGGGTGGATGTCAGTGGTATTCCCGGTCCGGATTTCCTCCGAGCCGATGTAGATCGGCACGTCTACTTTTTCGTTGAACATTTTATTGTAAGTGGCAATCAGGTCCTTGTGTTCCTGTGTTCCCGGAGCGTACGCTCTGACCGGTTCGTTGACGGCTTTGGGCACCTTGAAAAATCCGTTTGACATCGATTGAAATTTAATAGTTTTACTTCGGTTTTAGAGACCACAAATGTACGAATATTGTAAGATTGTTTGTGTAACTGGCGGGCTAAATGTTTAGTTTGTAACTTAGGCCTGTCGAAATTTCATTTTTGTCAATTTTCCTATGTGCACCGTTACCTTTGTTCCTCTCGGAGATAAGAATTTCGTATTGACCTCGAATAGGGATGTATCCTGGAAAAGAGCCCCGGCGTCATCACCTCAAATTCACAAGGAACATGGGGTTGATTTGCTCTATCCGCGAGATGAGGAAGCTGGTGGTACCTGGATCGGAAGCAGTTATGACAGTCGCTTGCTTTGCCTACTTAACGGTGGATTCGAAAACCATGAGCGAAAGTTGCCTTACCGTAAGAGCAGGGGGCTCATTGTGACAGAGCTGCTGGCTGCGAAAGAGCTCTCGAAAGCATTGGAATACGCAGACCTTGAAGACATCGAGCCTTTTACCCTTGTAACCGTTGAATGGAAAGATGAGCTTGAACTTGGTGAATTTGTCTGGGACGGAAAACAGAAGCACCGTAAAATGGTTCCTATAGCCCCACAAATCTGGTCTTCTTCTACCTTGTTCGATCCAAAAATGCGAGATAAGCGTGAGCTCTGGTTTGAAGAATGGAAGCGCCAGGGGGATATGAGCCCTGAGAGCATCCTCGAATTTCACAAGACAGCGGGTCAGGGGGATGATAATGTCGGGGTCGTCCTGAAAAGAAGGCAGGTGGGCACAGTCAGCGTAACCCAATTCATTCGCGAGGAAACTACTAATTTTCTTTATGAGCCGATTTCTTCCTTAAATCAGGAAAGCGAGAAATGACACGATCACGGCTCCTATTCCCGCCAGGATCATAAAGGAGATATTCAGCATGATGAATTTGACCATTGTCTTGAATCGGCCCTGCTCGTAAAATGTTCTCATGGCCTTATAGAGGTAGAGAAGGAAAAGCAAGATGAAGATTCCGGTGATCCATTCACTGTCAGAGAACCGTCCAATTATCATAAATATCATCAGCAACAGGAAGAAGACGGTCTGCACATGAAAGACAAACACCAGGTTTTCCGTATAATTGTACCTGTGGCGAAAATAAAGAAGGGAGACAATCATGGTAAAGACGGGTAGAAGAAAGAACAATGCCACGGAAATTCGTGACAGGACCCGATCGACCCATTCCTTCCAATATTCTGAACTACTCATGGCCTCATTAAAGTCTCGCGCCTTGTTGTAATAAAAAACGTTCCAATAGTTTTGCTCGAACCCCAGTTCATCAAGGGCCTGCAAAACGTTTGCATCGGGATTGGCTTTGTCGTGATCCATGAACATGCGAACCTTTTTAAAGGTCTGCCCGAACCCATTTTCCGGCACATCCACTCCATCTCTGCTAATGTATCGCCCGGGAATTCTGTAATCTGAACCTGCTTCACTCAGAATCTCTTCAATCCGACCGGCAGCTTCCCTATTCAACTCGTTCTTTTTCGTGTATTTTTCCCAGTTCTGGGTCAATTGGTCCCATTCGGAAATGACCAATTCTTCCCCGGGATTGAATAACTCTGAAGTCTTTTTGTCTACTAATCCCATGATGAATTCAGCGACTGAGTCCTTCTCTGCTGCGGTACTGTTCTCGTTTGTGAAAACAGTCAGCAGGGTAGCATCACTAAATATGGAGTCGACAAATTTAGTCACCTTAAGTTTCCTGTCTTCCTTAATCTGCTCTCTATCCTGGGCTTTTGGAACCTCACGGGCAACCTGCTCGATTCCGAGATTGATCTTAGCAAGAGTTACCGAATCGAGCCCATGTTCAGGTTTTTGAATCTCAACCATTGTTTCTTTTTTGATGGAATCGATCAGTTTCTCCGTATTCTCATTATTCAGCTCGCTCAGAACAGAAGGACCACCCTGCGCACCGGGTTTAAAGCTGTCTATAGTTTTGAACACTCCTACCAGCAAAAAGAAAAGAATTGTAATGTGCAGATAAAGTTGAAACGGATTGGCATAATAGATTCTCCTGCCATTGACATAATTCTTGCTAACTGTTCCCGGTTTGAGCAATAGAGGCACTACCGTTCGCAGAAACCGGTTGTCGAATTCAAAGAACCCCGACAAGTATTCAGAAAAATATTGTTTGACGCTGAGTCTGTTGGTGTCATTGACCTGACCGCAAGTGGGGCAAAAGTTGTCATTGAGAGAAAGTTCTCTTTCGCAATTCAGGCATTTGTTTCCGTGCAGATTTTTGGTAAACCTGGTTATTGATTTCATGCTTAATTCAGTGTCGCCGGAATCATTAGTTGGAAAGTTGGGATGCTCACCTCGAACTTCTCAGACGTAGAAAAATTGATCATTTGATAGAATCCGTTCATCGAGCCTATAGGGGAAAGAAGAAAGCAATAGGACGAATAGGTATAGGTGTCCTTCGGTTTTAGGATCGGTTTTTTTCCCACAACACCCTCTCCTTCAACGACCTCTGTATTATTCAGGGAGTCGTGAATGTTCCAATGTCGGTTCAAAAGCTGAACAGTATCGCTGCTCTGGTTTTCGATTGTAATGCTGTAGCTGAAAACGTAGTACACCTTCGAATTCTGATAGCGATCGCCTTCATAATTCGTCGTAATCGAAATTTTTATGCCTTTTGTAACTTGCTGAATCATAGCCTGAAAAACCAGAATTTTACACGACAAAGATACGATTTATTTTAGAAAATACGGAAATCGCCTGATCGTGCGCTCTCTGCCATTTCACCTATGGTCTTCAATTTGAGCTCAGCGATCAACTGGTCTCTCCAATGAGCTGCAATGTGATGAACCGAACAGGGGTTCTTGTCGCTGCAATTTGGGAGTCCAATAAAGCAAGTGTTGAAGGCTTCCAGTCCGTCAATGCACTCGATGATGTCAAGCAGACTATTTCCAAGCTCTACCTCCGTAAGGTAAAAACCGCCCCCGGGCCCTTTGGTTGAGACGATTAATTCTGCCCGACTTAGTTTTTGAAAGATTTTGGCAAGAAAGGGCGCAGGTATGTTTGTTTCCTCGCTGACCGCCGCCGATCCCAGTTTATTCCCTTTATCCGCGTGAATGGCCAAATAGAGAACTCCGCGTATGGCATACTTGCTTTGATTGCTTAGCATTGGGGGTTGTTCTTTAGAAATATATGTGCTTTACAAAAATAAAAGATAAAAAAGTCTTTTAAATGACAAATATCATGTTTTTAGTAGCCAGTGATACATAATTTTGCTCGAATAGAACCTTAGAAACAAAACTAACTTAATATTTTCAGAATGAAAAAACGAATCTTTTTTCTAGCCAGTTTTATGATTCTGGCCGTGATGTCATGTAAAACGGAAGCCAAATCCGATCAGGGAGCTTCGGCTTCTGAAACTGTAACGGAATCCAAGCAGCACCAGGGACAAGCTGCGGTTGAAGACAATGTTTCTGATGCCAACGCACTTCAGGTGGCAAGATCATTGGATGATTTTACTACTCTTGTGGCTGCCATTGAAGCCGCCGGGGTTGAAGATGCAGTAGTAAATGCAGGACCGCTGACCATTTTTGCCCCGCTCAACTCAGCTTTTGACAAGCTGCCCGAGGGAACGGTTGAAACCCTGGTGAAGCCCGAAAACAAGAGTAAACTGGCCTTTATACTGACCAATCATGTGGCACCGGCAAATTACCCTGTCAAACAATTGATCAAAGAAGCCCGAAAAGGCAGAAAACTGTATATGGCTTCAGGCAAATACCTGGTCGTTGAGAATAAGGATGGCGACATCTATGTGGGAGGAACCAAGGTGCTGAAGACCGTATCGGTCAGCAATGGTTGGATCCACGTCATTGACGATGTGCTCGTTCCCGCTGATCAGTAATCAAGGCTTGCTCGCCAAGCACGAGAATTTAATCCAATAAACTATAAAAAAAGGAATGAAATTTAAAGTAATCATTTTGCTCACCGTGGCTTTGGCCTGGTTTAGCTGTGGAGACAAAAAGTCTGACGGGCCTGTGACCGAACCCGCAAAGGAGGAAGTCAAGAAAGAGGTCGCAGATGCAGACCCGATGTCAAACAAAGGAATCGGCCCAATCAGTTCGGTGACCATGGGTGAAATTGACGCTGATCTAGCCGCTGCAGGGGAGGTTGAGTTCAAGGCCAAATGCACGGCCTGTCATAAAATCAGCAAGCGGCACATTGGACCTGCATTGAAGGGTGTCACAGAAAGACGATCACCCGAGTGGATCATGAACATGATTCTCAACCCTGAGGAAATGGTCCAAAAGGATCCGATTGCAAAACAGTTGCTCGTAGAGTACAACGGAGCGCCTATGGCCAATCAGAATTTAACGGAAGATGAGGCGAGAGCCATCCTCGAATATTTCAGAACCAAGAATTAATCAAATCTCAACAATACTTATTTAAAACATAGCAGTTATGAAAACAATTTTCAAATACTTTCTCGCTCTTGCTGTTCTGTCCTTCTGGACGCAGTCATGTGGTGACATGAATTCAGGAAAGTCTTCCGGTCAGGGAGCCTTGTCAGGAAATGCCGCAGAGCGCGTTTATGTGGCTCCCGGTGAGCACGATGAGTTTTACGCATTCGTGTCGGGAGGTTTCAGCGGGCAATTGGCGGTTTACGGATTGCCATCAGGACGACTTTTCAAGGTAATTCCTGTCTTTTCAGTGGATGCCGAAAAAGCCTGGGGCTTTAACGAAGAGACCAAGCCCATGCTCAATACCTCACATGGTTTCATTCCCTGGGATGATTCTCACCACCCGGATATTTCACAGACGGCTGGAGAGCTTGACGGACGCTGGGTTTTTATCAACGGGAACAATACGCCTCGTATAGCGCGTATTGACCTGACGACCTTTGAGACGACTGAAATCATCGAAGTTCCGAATTCAGCGGGTAACCACAGTTCAGCTTTCGTAACAGAGAATACCGAATACGTAGTGGCAGGAACACGCTTTAGCGTGCCATTCCCTCAGCGCGATATGCCAATCGCTGAGTACAAGGGCAATTTCAAGGGAGCCCTTTCATTCATTTCGGTCAACCCCGAAGACGGGAGAATGGATCTCAAGTTTCAGATCATGATGCCCGGATTCGATTATGACCTGTCTCATCCGGGAAGAGGCGACTCTCACGGATGGTTCTTCTTCTCTACTTACAATACGGAGGAAGCCAATTCTTTGCTCGAGGTAAACGCCTCGCAAAATGACAAGGACTTCATTGCCGCAGTCAATTGGAAGAAAATTGAAGAGTACGTCAATGGTGGAGGAGGTAAGAAGGTGCCGGCGAGGTACGCACACAACGTTTATGACGAAACCACTCACATGGCGACTTCAACAATGAAAGAAGAGGTGCTGGTAGTCGATCCAACGGAAGTCCCAGGTGCCATCTATTTCATGCCGACTCCAAAGTCTCCTCACGGATGTGATGTCGACCCAAGTGGAGAGTATATCATAGGTAGCGGAAAATTGGCCGCAGAGATTACAGTTCATTCTTTCAGCAAAATGATCAAGGCGATCGAAGAGAAAAATTTTGACGGTGATGCCTATGGCATACCTATCCTTTCATACGAGGCCACTTTGGCTGGATCTGTTAAGCAGCCGGGACTTGGACCTCTTCACACAGAGTTTGACGGGAAAGGAAACGCCTATACAACTTTCTTCATCTCCTCTGAGGTGGTCAAATGGAAGCTCGGAACCTGGGAAGTATTAGACAGGAAACCCACCTACTATTCTGTTGGACACCTTATGATCCCTGGTGGAAACTCCAGAAAGCCTTTCGGCAAATATGTAGTGGCGATGAACAAGATTACCAAAGACAGATATCTTCCTACAGGGCCTGAAGTGACGCAATCTGCTCAGCTCTACGACATCTCCGGCGAGAAAATGGAATTGCTCCTTGACTTTCCAACCGTTGGAGAGCCTCATTATGCGGCCGGGATAGCTGCCGACATCGTGGCAAAAAATTCAAGAAAGATCTTCAAACTGGAGGAGAATGAGCATCCGTATGCTGTTAAGAGTGAGGCGGAAGCCAAAGTCGTACGAGACGGCAATGAGGTACATGTCTATATGACAATGATTCGTTCGCATTTCGCTCCTGACAATATCGAGGGAATTCGAGTAGGTGATAAAGTATATTTCCACTTTACCAATTTGGAACAGGATTACGACGTGCCACACGGTGTGTCAATGATTGGAGCCAACACCTCTGAACTGCTCATCATGCCGGGTCAAACAGAGTCCTTCGTCTGGGAACCGAAACAAGAAGGTGTATGGCCATTCTACTGTACGGATTTCTGTTCAGCGCTTCACCAGGAGATGCAGGGTTACGTTCGCGTATCGCCGAGAGGATCCAATGTCCCCATATCGTATACGCTTGACGGCGATCCTGTGGACATTGAATAGTAATTATTGAGGTTAAGTTAATTGTTGTTGAAAACGGGCAGTGTGGGTATTTTCTGCCCGTTTTCTTTAAATATCACTCCTGAGATGAAAAAATCGAAACTTCTAATGATCGTTGGGCCTCTGCTCATGCTCGGACTCTTTGCTTTCCCGCTCTGGAACATTACCCTTGAAGCTCCACAATACCCGATTCCACTTGGCATGAACATCCACATCAACAAATTCTCGGATGTACACGAGTTCGATATCAAGAACATCAATCTCATGAACCATTACGTAGGGATGAAATACATTCCGGAAACCATTCCCGAATTCAAAATATTTCCGGTTGTCATCCTTATCATGACGGCCCTGGGCGTGCTGATTGGCATCAAAGGGAACAAGAAATGGTACCTTGTTTGGTTCATCCTCATGTCGGTTCTGGGTGCTGCGGGTATCTACGATTTTTATTTGTGGGAATACGACTATGGGCATAACCTCGACCCAAAGGCCATCATGAGCTTCAAGAATCCGGATGGCTCACCCATGGGATTTCAGCCTCCGCTCTTGGGAACGAAGCACATCCTGAATTTCGTAGCGCATTCATATCCCCGTGTCGGAGCGTATATGATGTTTGCAGGAATGTTGCTAACTTTAATTGCGTATTTTGTCGCCAGGAAAGAAGAGAATCCTGTGGCGAGGTCGAAATCATAATCTCTATCCAGACCGCATTGGAACGTGCTGAGAGAAATTGTTCCAAAGCGGTTCTAATCTGAGTAATTTACTAGCTGAAAAATGAAAAATCTTTTATCTGTAGGAATTATATGTCTGCTTTTGTCGGTTACCTCGTGTGAAATAAAGCCGGCACCGATAAATTTCGGATCGGATTCCTGTCACTTTTGCAAAATGACTATAGTAGATCGGCAACATGCTGCTCAATATGTCACTAAAAAGGGTAAACAGTTCAAATTCGATGCTGTCGAATGCATGTTGAACGATTTGTCTGAGAATGGAATCGGCCACCTCGGTTTACTTCTCGTATCAGACTACGTGCATCCGGGAGAAATGACCGATGCGACTCAGGCGACTTACCTGATAAGTGAAGGAATCAAAAGCCCAATGGGTGCTAATCTGAGCTCTTTCAGCAACAAATCCGATGCGGAGAACGCGCTTGAAACTCACGGAGGCGAACTTTTTCTCTGGAAGGAAATGCTGATCAAATACCAGGTTCCAGAATGAAACGAGTCCTTCCTTTCTTCTTGTTTTTCTTATCCATTATCTCGGTCTACGGAGAGCAGATTGAAGTATGCCCGAGTTGTGAGATCCAAACGGTACAGGACGCCGTTGATCGGGCGCGGGAAGGAGATCAGATTTTGATCCGTGAGGGAGTTTACAAGGAGCATGACATAATCATTGCCAAATCTCTGCATATTTCCGGAGAGAAGGGTGCAGTGATTGACGGTGAGAATCAGGGCACTGTGCTATCTGTAACAGCAGATGAGTTCAGTCTGAAGGGCCTTACCATTATCAACGTGGGTCAGAGCTATACCAAGGATTTTGCGGGTATTTTGATTCACGGCTCGGATGATTTTGTGTTGCAGGACAATGTTTTGAAGGATGTGTTCTTTGGCATCCTGATAGAAAAGTCGGGAAACGGAACCGTCCACAACAACAGGGTGAGCAGTCGGGCTGTGAGCCAGGCCAGTTCGGGTAACGGCATTCATCTCTGGCATTGCTCAGATATGACAATCAGCTCTAACGTGGTAAATGGTTTAAGAGATGGAATATATTTTGAATTTGTCAAGAACAGCAAGGTCTTTGAGAACAACAGTCATGACAACTTGCGCTATGGACTCCATTTCATGTTCTCTAACCAAAACGCCTATTACGACAATGTTTTCAGGGAGAATGGGGCTGGAGTAGCCATCATGTTTTCCAAATTCGTAGAAATGTACCGCAATGAGTTTTTGCACAACTGGGGTTCTGCCTCTTATGGACTTTTGCTCAAGGAGATCTATGACGCGGAGATTGAAGACAACTTGTTTGAGCAGAATACCATAGGCATCAGCGTTGACGGCTCGACCCGCATCAATTACAAGAACAATGACTTTTTGAGAAATGGCTGGGCAATCAAGATCATTGGAGCCTGCTATGAGAATGTCTTCTCAGAGAACAATTTCATGAACAATGCCCTGGATCTGTCATACAACAGCAAGATCAACTCGAATCGTTTTGACCGAAACTACTGGAGCGAGTACGCGGGTTACGATCTTGACCGGGATGGCATCGGAGACGTGCCTTATCGCCCGGTAAAACTGTTTTCGTACATCGTGCACAACACCCCTGAAACCATCATACTTCTCAGGAGTCTGTTTGTTGACATTATCAATTTTTCGGAAAAAGTATCCCCGGTATTCACACCGGACAACCTGCTTGACAACAATCCATTAATGCGAAAGGCACATGATTGAGATCAAAGACCTTCATAAGACTTTTGGAAAACTCTCTGTTCTCGACGGACTGGGTCTTCGCATCCAAAAGGGTGGGATCTTCGCCGTTCTCGGACCAAACGGCTCGGGAAAGACCACCCTGATCAAGAGCATCCTCGGCATGGTGATTCCCGACAAGGGAGAAATTGAGATTGAGGGTCAGAGCGTGTTGGGAAAATCTGCCTATCGCAACGATATCAATTACCTGCCCCAAATTGCCAATTTTCCATCGAATTTGACGGTCAGGGAGCTGTTGTCCATGGTCAAGAATTTACGACCAAAAGAAGCACATGATCAGGAGTTGATAGATCTTTTCGGCCTCGACGAGCACCTGGAGAAAAAACTGGGGAACCTGTCAGGAGGGACTAAGCAAAAAGTGAATATCGTATTGACATTCATGTTCGACAGCGAGATCATTGTTCTTGACGAACCCACTACCGGTCTTGACCCGGTGTCTCTTATTCATCTCAAACAGATCATTGAAAGAGAAAAGCAAAGGGACAGAACGATCCTGATTACGACTCACATTATGAGTTTTGTGGAGGAGGTTGCAGATGAAATTGTATTCCTGCTCGATGGCAAGATTTATTTCAAGGGAAGTTCTGTTGAACTCAAGAAGCAGACCGGTCAACCTGATTTGGAGCACGCTATCGCCGTATTGATGAAAAAGAACAATGATATAACACGAAACGACTGATGATCAAGATACTGAAATACAGCTTTTATGATCTGATGCGAAGCAGGTGGAGCTATGTATACTTTGCTTTTTACCTGGTTCTTGGTTTTGTGCTGCTCTTTCTGAACAACGATGTGAATAAGGCGGTCATAACACTCATGAACATAATCATCGTTCTCACTCCCCTGATAGCAACAGTTTTCGGCGTAATGTATTACTACAATTCCAAGGAATTCACTGAATTGCTCCTTGCCCAGCCAATAAAAAGAAGCACGATCTTCATGGGCCAGTACCTTGGGATTTCCATCTCTCTCACCCTGAGTTTGGTGCTGGGGCTTGGCATCCCGTTTTTGCTTTACGGTCTTTTTCTTTCTGCTGCTGTTTTTGACTTCGCCCTGCTTTTGGCAGTCGGCAGTCTATTGAATTTCATTTTCGTAGCATTGGCATTTAACATAGCCTTGTCCAATGAGAACAAAATCAAAGGCTTTGGATATGCCATACTCTTGTGGCTTTTCATGGCCGTGATCTACGATGGGATATTTCTCATATCCCTGGTGATTTTCAATGAGTATCCGCTTGACCGCCTGGCTCTTTTTGCCACGATGCTCAACCCGATTGACCTGTCAAGGATATTGATTCTGCTGAAACTTGACATTTCGGCCCTTTTGGGATATACAGGCGCAGTTTTCAAAACCTTCTTCGGAACAAGACTCGGCTTCTTCCTCTCGATATCAATCATGGTCTTGTGGGTTCTCCTTCCCGTCTGGAGAATGCGGCTCAAACTCAAAAAGAAAGACTTCTAGCGCATTTGACCTGCCGTTATCGGATACTGGGCATCCAACCATTTGAAGAAGCCTTCGTCGATCACGGCGGTATTTTCGAAGCCTTTTTTACGAAGCATGTTGATGATTTTGTCAGAGGCGGCATGAGGACAGGCACAGTAGGCAATGATCCAGGTGCCGTCCTTGGGAAGATCCTTGTCTACTTCCATTTCAGAAATATAATAGGGCATGGGTATAGCCCCGGGAATATGGGCGTTGTGCCACTCCGAAGAGGTTCGTGTATCGAGAATGACCATGCGTTTCTTCTCGTTTAAAGCGTTCAGAACCTGGTCCATGGGTACGTACCTGCCCTGTTTGAGTTGGAATTCAGGATGAGCGCCCAGGGGGTTCAGCGTGTAATCCTCTGGATTGGGATAGGGGGCCAGCTCTTTGGGTTCCGGGCTCCATCCCGATGCCAGACTTCGGATGTAATGAGTCAGGTCATTTCTCTCTTCCTCAGAAAGCTCCTTGTTGTAGGCCTTCATCTGGGTTTCATCCCTTCCGTTTGTAATGGCATAGTGGATGTAGGCATCTGTGGCAAAGGCCAAAAACGCAGGATTTGCCAGGGCAGGCCCTTCCACACCCTCGCCTTTTTTACCGTGGCATTGAGCACATTTCTGTCGAAATAGGAGTTGTCCGTTTTCGAGATCACCGCCAATGGGATCCAGTGGCAACTCAATCTGCTCATGACCGGCGATCTGTTTGAGCCATACAGAAAGTGTAAAGATTTCTCTCATGCTCATTGGCCCTCCCATCTCATCCAGGTAGGCGGCCATTGGGGTTCCGGGCCTGCCGAATCCGATGGAGCTCGCCAGGAAGTTCAGGGGCATAGTCGACATCAGGCTCTTAGACTTTAGTGATGGTGCGTAATCAGCCGCGTCACCTTCTCGCTCCTCTCCATGACAAAGGGCACAATACTGCTGATAGTTCGCTGCTGCCTGTTCAGAATCCATTCGAGTCAATGGCGGAATTCGGTTCTGTGACCATCCGACGAAGGAAAGGAAGAGGCTGCAAATGAAAAGTCTAAAATGAAGGTTCATCCCAGTAAATTCTGTCAATTCTGAGCGCATATTTCTGCAAATTAGCAAAAAGAAGTCAAGGGAGCTAATTACGATTTTAATATCTTTGCCCCTTTAAAATGAACCTACTTATGGACAATCAGATTTCAACAAAAACCAGGGATCAAATCGGCATCAAAAGCTATCAGGCCCTTTATATGACAAAAGTGTACAACTGGATGGCACTCGCCCTTCTTGTTACGGGTGTCGTGGCCTATATCACCGCAACTACTCCACAGATGATCGGTTACATCGTCAACTCCAAGTTCTTGTTTTACGGCCTGATTCTCGGGGAGCTGGGATTGGTGATCTACCTGACCGCGGCCATACGGAAAATGAGTCAGACTACGGCGATAGCCTCTTTCCTGATATATTCTGTTCTGAATGGTCTCACGATGTCAGTTATTTTTCTGGTCTATACCACCTCATCCATATCGACAACCTTTTTTGTCACAGCCGGTACTTTTGCCGCTATGAGTTTCTATGGATATACCACAAAAAAAGACCTGACTAGCATTGGCAATATGGCTTTCATGGCTCTTATCGGCATCATTATCGCTTCGATTGTCAACTTTTTCCTGAAGAGTGAGATGATGTACTGGATCATCACATATTTAGGGGTAGCGATCTTTGTAGGTCTTACTGCTTATGACACACAAAAGCTCAAGGAGATCGGAAAGAGAGGATTCACAGACCAGGAGAACATGGAAAAGATGTCTGTATTGGGTGCACTGACCCTTTACCTTGATTTCATCAACCTGTTTCTCTTTCTTTTGCGCATCCTTGGGGATCGGAAATAGTCTCAAATGAAAACCTACAGACCAAAGCGCCGGTTAACTGCTGATCAATACATCGAGGGAATCCTCCAAGGAGACCGGGTGATTTTGTCCAGGGCCATTACCATCGTTGAGAGCAATCTGGAAAGCGATAAAAACCTTGCAAAGGAGATTGTGCAGGCAATACTTCCTCATTCAGGCAAGTCTTTTAGGATTGGCGTCACCGGGGTTCCCGGTGTAGGTAAGAGCACCTTTATCGAGACCTTCGGAAAGCATCTCATTGAAAAAGGACATAAAATAGCAGTGCTTTCAATTGATCCAAGCAGTCAGCGCAGCAAGGGCAGCATACTGGGGGACAAGACGCGCATGGAAAGGCTCACCACGATGGAAGAGGCCTACATTCGCCCTTCGGCCTCGGGAGACACACTGGGAGGTGTGGCGAACAAAACGGGGGAGACCATGTTGCTTTGCGAAGCGGCGGGTTATGACGTCATTCTTATTGAAACCGTTGGAGTAGGTCAATCTGAAACTGCCGTGCACGGAATGACGGATTTCTTTTTGCTTCTCATGTTGTCGGGTGCCGGAGATGAATTGCAGGGAATCAAGAAGGGGATCATGGAAATGGCCGATATGCTGGTCATTCACAAGGCAGACGGTGACAATGTCAAGAAGAGTGAATTGGCAAAACTTCAATACGCAAATGCGCTTCATCTTTTTCCGGCCTCTGATTCGGGTTGGACTCCGGTAGTGTCAACAGCTTCTTCCTACGAGAACACAGGAATCGACGAAATCTGGTCCAAAATGATGGAGTTCAAGATGCTCGTGGATGAAAACGGGTATTTCGAAGACAACAGGAAGCAACAACAAATCCAGTGGATGTACGATAACATCCATGAAGAGCTGCGCCGCCTGTTTTATGCGAGTACTGCCGTACAAAACAGCCTCCAGGACCTGGAAAAGGAAATTCTTGAAGCCAGGATATCTCCCGTGAAAGCCGCAGAAAGAATTATCGCTGAGTTCAAGAAAAACCTCTGATTGATCAAATCAGCAGTTTCTAGCTGGCCAGGTACATTTTCATGATTTTAATGGCCGATTCGGCGATCACACTGCCAGGACCGAACACGGCTGCCACCTTTCGCTCATACAAATAGTCGTAATCCTGGGCCGGGATGACACCCCCTGCAAACACCATGATATCTGATCTTCCGAGCTTTTCAAGCTCCTCGATGAGTTGCGGTATAAGCGTTTTGTGACCCGCAGCGAGACTCGATGCGCCGATGAAATGCACATCGTTTTCAATGGCTTGTTTGGCAACTTCTTCCGGTGTTTGGAAGAGAGGTCCCATGTCGACGTCAAACCCGAGATCGGCAAAACTTGAAGCCACGACTTTGGCTCCCCGGTCGTGTCCGTCCTGCCCCATTTTTGCAATCATGACGCGGGGTCGTCTGCCTTCGGTCTCTGCGAATTTGTCAGCGAGTTCCTGGGCCTCTGCAAAGGTGCTGTCTTGTTTGACCTCCTTGCTGTACACCCCACTGATCAGTCGGGTATCTGCCTTGTGGCGTCCGAAGTGCTTCTCCATGGCGTCAGAGATCTCTCCCAACGTGGCAAAATTCTCGGCGGCTACCACAGCCAGCTCGAGCAGGTTGCCCTCACCGGTTCTGGCGCATTCTTCAATAGCTTTGAGTTTTTCATCCACAACCGATTGGTCACGTTCAGCCTTCAACTTGTTCAGACGTGCAATCTGGGATTCTCTCACCGAGGTGTTGTCCACTTCGAGTATTTCAATGTCAGAGGGCTCATCGGTTTGAAACTTGTTAACGCCCACGAGAATGTCCTGTCCGGAATCGAGTCTTGCTTGCTTTCTGGCTGAGGCCTCTTCAATGCGCATCTTGGGCACGCCTGTTTCTATGGCTTTGGCCATTCCTCCGAGCTCCTCGACCTCTTCGATGAGCTTCCAGGCTTTCCTGGCGATCTCCTGGGTCAGGTACTCCACGTAATACGAACCGGCCCAAGGATCAACAGATCGTGTGATCTGCGTCTCCTCCTGGATGTAAATCTGAGTGTTTCTGGCGATGCGCGCCGAGAAATCAGTTGGCAGGGCTATGGCTTCGTCCAGGGCATTGGTGTGCAGGGATTGTGTTCCTCCAAGTCCGGCTGCCATGGCTTCAATGCAAGTCCTGGCCACGTTGTTGAACGGGTCCTGTTCACTCAGGCTCCATCCCGAGGTCTGGCTGTGTGTTCGAAGTGCCATAGACTTCGGGTTCTGCGGATTGAATTGCTTGATGATCTTGGCCCAAAGCATTCGGGCAGCCCTCATTTTTGCGATCTCCATGAAGTGATTCATTCCGACCGCCCAGAAAAAGGAAAGTCGGGGAGCGAACTCATCGATTTTCAGCCCTGATTTCAACCCCGTACGGATGTATTCCAATCCGTCGGCCAGGGTATAGGCCAACTCAATGTCAGCCGTCGCACCAGCCTCCTGCATATGGTATCCACTGATCGAAATCGAGTTGAATCTTGGCATGTTCTTCGTGGTGTATTCGAAGATGTCTCCGATGATCTTCATCGAAGGGAGTGGCGGATAGATATAGGTGTTTCTGACCATGAACTCCTTTAAGATGTCATTCTGAATCGTTCCGCTAAGTTGTTCAGTGCTGACGCCCT